>CAJYKY010000402.1 GCA_913775005.1 uncultured Achromobacter sp. | reverse complement strand
CTGAAGTCCCTGCCTGCGATCTCGCTTTCCACGCTGGCCGGTCTACCGCTGGTCCTGCCCGGCAATCCACACAGCCTGCGCCGGCGGCTCGATCAGTATCAACAGCAGGAACGCACGGCGTTCCGCGTCATTGCCGAGGCCAACGCCATCCCGCAATTGATCGAGCTGGTGCATGCCGGTCTGGCGCATACGATTCTGTCGTACGACGCCGTCAAGGCGGAAGCCATGCGCGGCGACGTGCGGTTGCGCCGCATCAAAGCGCCGCGCATGACGCGCCCGGTATTTCTGTGCCGCTCGGATGTGATGCCGCTATCGCTGGCGGCCATGGCGGTGGCAGACCAGGTGAGCCGGATCATCGTGGACGGCCGCTCACCCGCTTGAATGTCGCGCGGGGCGACCGTTTAGCGCCCGGTGACGGACATCGCCCCGGCGCAGCGCCATGGCGCCGGGGAGCCGGGGCGCCGTCGCGCCAAGATGCAGGCCAGCGCGCCCCTTAGGCCTTCGCCGCGCGCTTCTCTACGGCCTGCGCCCAGCGCCGCGCGACGGTCGGCGACGTGGCGCAGGTTGCCGATTCCGTCACGACGCGCACGGCGCGTTCCAGCAGTTGAATGTCCGCTTCATGCTGACGCGCCACATGCGGATCTTCAAAAAAGATGACGCGCTGGCACTGGTGCTCCAACACCAACTCGGCAATTTGCGCGTCGCCGCCCAACGGCCCGCTCAGATACCGATGCACCCACGGCGTGTCCTTGGGCCAACCGCGAGACCAGGCTAGTTCGTTCAGCCGCCCGCCCGTCGTGCCGGTGGCCACCCGGCGCGCAAACTGCGACAGCACATCGAAATGCTCGCTGGCAAACGCCACCATCTCGTCTTTGAGCGCATCGTGGGCAATCATGGCCAGCGTCTGGCCCGTGAAGTTGAACAGCCGCGACGCCGACACATCGGGCGCCAGCCCGGCATGCACGCGCTCGACTTCCATCCATTCAATGGCGCCGGCCAAGGTCGAAATGAACGGCCGGCCATGCGTGATGCACTGACGCTTCAATGCCAGCGCTTCCGGAAAAATCGACGACGGGTCAACCGGGTCGATCAGGTAGATGGCGCCATCAAACGGCGCCTGCCCGTCACGGCCTTCGGTGACGCGGGCCACCAACTTCATCAAGCCGCCCTCGCGCCCATAGGGATAGCGCACCAGGCCGTTATAGCCCTGCAACATGCCCTCGCGCACGATGGCGTCGTGCGTGCGGCCGACGGTGTGCAGCTGCACCCCCATCTCTCGAATCGTGGATGAACACGCGCGCAACCACGTGAACAGCGCGGCGTCGGGAGTTTCGTGATGCAGCCGGTTGGCGGCCAGACCAAAACGCAAAGGGGCAACGGTCATCGGTAGACTCAGGCAGGTAGGGTCACAACAAACGAAGCCCTGATGATACCGTGGTCATCGTGACGCGGGCGTCACTAGCTCGGAAACAAGCGGGCGGAAACAACAACGCTCCCCGTAGGGAGCGTTTGTGTTGAAGCCGTCAGTCCGCTTCGTCGATCCAGGCCATCTGAATGGCTTCCAGGATCTTCTCGCCGCAGTGGGCGGGGTCGTCATTGAAATCCGGCAAAGCCATGACCCATTCGCGCAGCTGCGTGAAGCGCAGCGTCTTCGGGTCCACGTCAGGGTGCGTGTCGACCAGGGCAGCGGCAATGTCGTAGGTGTCGGTCCACTTCATCAATGGCCCTCTTTCGCGTGGTTGATGGTGTACTTCGGAATTTCCACCGTCAGGTCGGTATCGGTCACCAGTGCCTGGCAAGACAAGCGGGACGTCGGCGTCAGGCCCCAGGCCTTGTCGAGCAGATCCTCTTCGTCGTCCGTCGCGTCTTCCAGCGCGGAATAGCCTTGCTTGATGACCACATGACAGGTCGTGCACGCGCACGACAATTCGCACGCGTGTTCGATGTCGATATGGTTGTCCAGCAATACGCGGCAGATCGACACGCCCTTGGGCGCGTCTTCAATCACGGCGCCTTCCGGGCAGTAGTCGGGATGAGGCAGTACAGTCAGTTTCGGCATAACGTCTTAATCAGGCGATCTCATCAAGTTTGCGGCCTGCCAGCGCGGCGCGGATGCTGCGATCCATACGCCGGGCGGCAAAGTCGTCGGTGGCGGCTGACAGCGCCTGCACCGCGTCTTTCACCGTGTCTACATCGTCAGCGGTCTGCGCGTCGATGGCGGCTTGCAGACGCGCGTCCACTTCCTGGCGCTCGTCCGCGTTCAGCAGATCGCCGTCTGCGGCCAGCGCCGCCTGCACGGATTCCACCAATTGGCGGGCATCCACCTGCTGCTCGCGCAACATGCGGGCACGCGCGTCGGTATCGGCCTGCGCCACGCTGTCAGCCAGCATCTGCGCAATTTCATCGTCAGACAGGCCATACGAAGGCTTGACCGACACGGCCGCCTCGACGCCCGTGCTTTGCTCGCGGGCGGTCACGCTAAGCAAACCATCCGCATCCACCTGGAACGTCACGCGGATACGCGCGGCGCCCGCCACCATCGGCGGAATGCCACGCAGTTCAAAACGCGCCAGCGAACGCGAGTCAGACACCAGGTCACGTTCGCCCTGCACCACATGGATGCTCATGGCCGTCTGGCCATCCTTAAACGTCGTGAATTCCTGCGCGCGCGCCACGGGAATGGTGCTGTTGCGCGGGATCACGCGTTCGACCAGGCCGCCCATGGTTTCCAGCCCCAGGGACAGCGGAATCACATCCAGCAGCAGCCAATCTTCGCCAGGCGCGCGGTTGCCCGCCAGCAGATTGGCCTGCAAGGCAGCGCCCAGCGCCACGACTTGATCCGGGTCCAGGTCAGTCAAAGGCTCGGTGCCGAACACCTTGCCAACAGCGGCGCGCACGACGGGCATGCGCGTTGCGCCGCCCACCATCACGACGCCACGCACGTCAGCGGGCTTGAGCGACGCATCCCGCAAGGCGCGGCGCGCGCAGTCCAGCGTACGCTCAAGCAGCGGTTGCGCCAGCGCTTCGAATTCCGAGCGCGACAGCGACACATCCACAGTGCGCCCGTCCGACAGTGCCAGCTTCAAGCTGGCGGTTTCAAAGTCAGACAAGGTTTCGCGCGCCGCACGCGCGGCCATCAACAAGCCGCGACGGTCTGCGGGCGACAGGTCGCCCGCCGCCAGCTTGGCCATCACGTGGTCAACGATCAAGGCATCGAAATCATCGCCGCCCAGCGCGGTGTCGCCGCCGGTGGAGATCACTTCGAACACGCCTTGCGTCAGGCGCAAGATGGAAATATCGAACGTGCCGCCGCCCAGGTCGTACACGGCATACACGCCTTCCGATGCATGATCCAGGCCATAGGCGATAGCCGCTGCCGTGGGTTCGTTCAGCAGGCGCAACACATTCAGGCCGGCCAGACGCGCGGCGTCGCGCGTGGCTTGCCGCTGGGCGTCGTCAAAATAAGCCGGCACCGTGATAACGGCGCCCACCAGATCGTCGCCCAGCACATCTTCAGCGCGCTGGCGCAGCACCGCCAGAATCTGTGCGGACACTTCGACCGGGCTCAGATCGCCTTGGGCGGTGCGAATGCGCACCATGCCCGGCGCATCTACAAATTCGTAAGGCGCGCGCGTGGCGCGGGCCTCTTCCAGCGACCGGCCCATGAAGCGCTTCACGGACACAACGGTGTTCAGGGGGTCTTCGGCTTGCTGAGCCAGCGGCTCGCGGCCCGTCGTGACTTTCCCGCCGGGGAAATAGCGCACCGCCGACGGCAGCAAGGCATGGCCCTGCGCATCAGGCAACACTTCGGCCACGCTGCTGCGCACCGCCGCGACGAGAGAATTGGTAGTGCCCAGGTCGATCCCCACCGCCAGCTTGCGCTGGTGCGGCGCGGGCGATTCACCGGGCTCGGGTATCTGCAATAAGGCCATGTGTCTATTTTTCTGGTCAATAGGCGGCAACAACCTGGCGCTCGCCACACGGCGGCGCGCCATCGCCGCGCAAGGCTATCCGGCGGGTTGGGCGTGAGCCAGCTCTTCAGCCAGCCTTTCCACGAACATCCATTCCCGCACTTTGAGCCCAGCCGTTGCGTGATCGCGTTCGGTATCCAGCAGCCGGGTCAGCGAGGCATGCATCGCAACCCGCGCCTCGTCCAGCTCAGCTTGGAGCGCGGTCAAGGCGGCAGGGTCGTCGCGCGCGTCGTCCAGCATCTCGCGCCATGTCATCTGCTGCATCAGGAAAGCCGTGTCCATGGACGTGTTGCTCTCGGTCTGCAAATCCACGCCGGCTTGCTCACACAAGTAGCGCGCCCGCAGCAACGGATCCCGCAATACGCGATACGCCTCGTTGGCGCGCGCTGCCCATTGCATGGCA
>CAJYKY010000401.1 GCA_913775005.1 uncultured Achromobacter sp. | reverse complement strand
CTTGATCAGGCCACCCAGGCGGCGCGTAGACTTGCCCAGGAACAGATAGCCCACGCCAAACAAAATCGCCCACAACAGCGCCAGACCCAGATAGAACTCGCCGATCAGCTTGCCGTAGCTGACCAGCACGCCCAAGCCTTCGGTGGTGATGGCGGCGGCCATCGCGGCGAACACGCCCAGCGGCGCAAAGCGCATCACGTAGTCGGTGACGCGGAACATGATCTTTGCCAGCTCATCGATCATGTTGTAGATCGTGTTGTGGCCCTTGCTGCGGATGAACGACAGCGCCGCACCGAAGAACAGCGAGAACACCAGGATCTGAAGGATCTCGTTGGTGGCCATGGCTTCGGCGATGCTCTTGGGGAACACGTGCGCGATGAAGGCCTTGAGCGTGAAGTCGCCCGTCTTCAGACCCGATGTGATGCCGGCATCCGGAATCGCCAGGTTCATATGCGCGCCCGGCTGGAAGATATTGACCAGCATCAGGCCCAGCAACAACGAAATGGCGGACGCGGCAATGAACCAGATCATGGCGCGCAAGCCGATGCGGCCCACGGCGTTGGCATCGCTCATGCTGGCCAGGCCGGACACCAGCGTGGCGAACACCAGCGGCGCAATGATCATCTTGATCATGCGCAGGAAGATATCCGTGATCAGGCTGAAGTACGACGCGATTTCCGCCGCGTGCTTGGCGTCTTGCGCCGTTTTATTGCAGAGGTATCCCACCGCAACGCCCAGCACCATGGCGATGCCGATGTACCGCGTCAGCTTCTTTGTATTCATGATCAAAACGGAAACAGGGACTGTCGCAACGCTCGCAGCGGGCGCGGCCCGCCGGCATGAGGCGAGGCAAGACGGAGTCCGGTGATGGAAATGCCAAGGAATCCGGCGTGCGGGTTTTCCCTTGGGGCGCGATGTTAACGCCGCCAAGCTGACAGTTAGTTGTCAGGTTGGGGACGGATCACGGCCGGCAGTAACGTGCCAGAATGCGCCCACCGGCCCCAAGCGGGGCGACCTCTGGGAGACTAGGCAATGCCGAAACGCGAATTGTCCGTGCTGGCCGCTGGGTACACCTTTCTGGAAGGGTTGCGGTGGCACGAAGACCGCCTGTGGGCATCGGATTTCTATACCGGACAGGTGTTCGCCGTGGACCTGGCAGGCAGGATCGAGCAGATCTGCCACGTGCCGCAACAGCCGTCGGGCCTGGGCTGGCTGCCCGATGGCCGGCTGTTGATCTCTTCCATGAAAGACCGCAAGTTGCTGCGCCGCGAAGCCGATGGCACGCTGGTCCAGCATGCCGACCTGTCTTCGCTGACCCAAGGCCCCGTCAACGACATGGTGGTGGACGCCCAAGGCCGCGCCTATGTCGGCAACTTCGGTTTCGACATCATGAATGGCGCGCCGGTCGCCACGACCACACTTGTGCGCGTGGACACCGACGGCGTGGTGCAGGTGGTGGCCGATGGCCTTTGCTTTCCCAACGGCTCGTTCATTACGCCGGACGGCAAGACGCTGATCGTTAATGAAACCTTCGGCAACCGGATTTCTGAATTCGACATCCTGGAAAACGGCACATTGGGTCCGCGCCGGGATTGGGCCAACTTTGGCGCGCTGCCCGACAGCAACGACCTGTCGGTGCTGATCGCCGCGTCCGCCATCGCGCCGGATGGCGGCGCGCTGGATGCGGAAGGGGCGCTGTGGGTGGCCGACGCCATCGGCAAGCGCATCGTGCGTGTGGCGCGCGGGGGCAAGATGCTTGAGCAGATCGACACGGGTGAACTCGGCATATTCGCGGCCGCGCTGGGCGGGCCGGACGGGCGAACGTTGTTTATGGCCGCCGCCCCGGATTTCATTGAAGCGAACCGCCGCGCCAAGCCCGAAGGCCGGATCCTGATGACGCAGGTGGACGTGCCGCACGCCGGCCGCCCATGAAACGGCAGCGGCGCGGCGCGCGGTCGCCGCTCACTTGCGATGCATCGGCTGCCTGAAGCCAGCGGCGCCATGCCCGGGCATGGTGCCGCCGTCCATCCACCTTGCGGGCGATCCGCAACGGCTGTGGCAGGCCCCGCCAACGTCTGAATGGACCGGATACGGGCGGTTGCAAGACCTTTCAGCGATTCCCCCGTAAAATCACCCCATTCAGCAGGACTTCAACCATCTTTCCATAGACAGTACTTAGGAGGACCACTCATGGCCCTAGTCTCCATGCGCCAGTTGCTCGACCACGCCGCCGAGAACGGCTACGGCATTCCGGCTTTCAACGTCAATAACCTGGAACAGGTCCAGGCCATCATGGAAGCCGCTGCGGAGACCGACAGCCCGGTGATCATGCAGGCGTCCGCCGGCGCGCGTAAGTACGCGGGCGAAGGCTTCCTGAAGTACCTGATCCAGGCTGCGGTGGAATCCTATCCCCACATCCCCGTCGTGATGCACCAGGATCACGGCCAGTCGCCCAAGGTTTGCCAAGGCGCCATCGACCTGGGCTTCTCCAGCGTCATGATGGACGGCTCGCTCAAAGAAGACGGCAAGACCATCGCCGACTACGAGTACAACGTCGAAGTCACCAAGAAGGTCGTGGACATCGCCCACAAGCTGGGCGTGACCGTCGAAGGCGAACTGGGCTGCCTGGGCTCGCTTGAAACCATGGAAGGCGACAAGGAAGACGGCCACGGCGCCGACGGCAAGCTGACCATGGATCAGCTCCTGACCGACCCGGAACAAGCCGCCGACTTCGTGCGCCGCACGCAGCTGGACGCGCTGGCCATCGCCATCGGCACCAGCCACGGCGCCTATAAGTTCACGCGCAAGCCCACCGGCGACATCCTGTCGATTTCCCGCATCAAGGAAATCCACGCCCGCCTGCCCAACACCCACCTGGTGATGCACGGCAGCTCCAGCGTTCCGCAGGAACTGCTGGCCGAGATCCGTGAATTCGGCGGCAACATGAAGGAAACCTACGGCGTGCCGGTCGAGGAAATCCAGGAAGCCATCAAGTACGGCGTGCGCAAGATCAATATCGACACCGATATCCGTCTGGCCATGACCGGCGCGATCCGCCGCTTCTTTGCCGAGAACCCCGAAAAGTTCGACCCGCGTGAATACCTGAAGCCCGCCCGCGCCGCCGCCAAGGCGATCTGTGTGGCTCGCTACACGGAATTTGGCACGGCCGGCAACGCCAGCAAGATCCGCGCGCTGCCGCTGACCGAAATCGCCGCACAGTACGCGTCGGGCAAGCTGTCGCAAGTGGTGCAATAAGCCGCTCGCCCGGGGTTGCAGCCTTCGGGTTGCCGCCATCCGGGTTGCAGCAAAAAAAGGGCGGGTCCATCGCGGACCCGCCCTTTTTCATGCGCCGGGGGCACACTGCACGTCATCACACCGGGGGCGCGTTCTTCGCAAAATGCGGCTTGTTGCGGTCGATGTGGTGCCAGGACGGTGCCGAGCTCGTCCATAGGCTGGCCTGGGCGTGAAACGCTTCCGGGTCATCCAGCGACCCGGCGCGCACGACTTCGTATCCCATGCCTTCCGAGCCGCCAAACAGCGGCGTGCCACAGGCGGCGCAAAAGCTGCGCATGACGGTGTGGCCGGAATCGCCCTTGTAGC
>CAJYKY010000400.1 GCA_913775005.1 uncultured Achromobacter sp. | reverse complement strand
TGCCCTTGTGGGAGTCCACCGTGAAGCGTTCGGGCGCAAAGGTGGATTGACGGGGCCGGCAGCGGGCGGCACCGCCGATGGCATCCGCCGCAGCGTGCGTTACGCGGTCGCCGCCGCCTTCCCGCTGCGGCCGGCCAACGCCGCCACCCGCGTCAGCACGTCGATAAGACTGGCCGCATCGCGCCGGCCGTCGTAGCGCAGACCGTTGATGAAGAGCGTGGGTGTGCCGTTCACGCCGCTGCGTACCCCGCCCGAAAAATCCTGCTCGATCTTCTGATCGAAGCCGCCATCAAAAGCCTGGCGCAGCGTCGCATGCCCCACCCCGAGCTGCGCCGCGTAGGCTTGCAGATCGCGTTCGGACAAGGCCTGCTGGTTTTCATACAGCAGGTCGTGCGCCTGCCAGAACTGCCCGACCTGGGCGGCGGCTTCGGCGAACTCTGCGGCGCGCATGGCGTCCGGATGCAGCTCAGAGATCGGAAAATTGCGGAACACGAAGCGCAGCTTGTCGCCCAGCGCCTGCTGCACCGCCTTGAGCACCGGGTAGGCTTCCCCGCAATACGGGCATTCATAGTCGCCATATTCCACCAGCGTCACCGGGGCGTCGGCCGGGCCGGCCGCGTGGTCGGCGCCGGATACGGGCACATATAGATGGCTCATCGTCTGGCTCATGATCAGGCTCCTGTTTGGGCAAGGGGGGCGGCAAGCTTGTCCAGCGCGTTGAAGATGCCGTCAGCGCCCGGGTTGATCCCCACCGGAGAGATTTCGCTCCAGCGGATGATCCCGTCCGCGTCCAGCACGAACAACGCCCGTTCGGTCACGCCATCGCCCTCGCGATAGACGTTGTAGCGGCGCGCCACTGCGCCCTTGGGTTCAAAATCGGACAACAACGGGAAATGCAGCTTGCGGTTTTCGGCGAAGGCGGCGTGGCACCACACGCCGTCGACCGAAATGTCGACCAGCTGCGCGCCCGCCCGGTGAAATTCCGGCAGGATTTCGTTGTACAGCGCCATCTGGTCGCCGTAGACGGGGCTCCAGTCGGCCGGGTAAAAGGCCAGGATCGCGGGGCGGCCGCGCAGGTCCTGCAAAGACACCTTCTGGTCCGGCGTGACCGGCAGGATGAAGTCAGGGGCGGCCGTGCCCGCAGGCAGCGGCGCCGCGTCCAGCGCAGGGAAAGTCATGATGGTCGACATGAGCCAGGCTCCGTAATGTTCTTGTCAGCACACGCAGGCACGATCAGCGGGCGGCGCGGGTGGATTCAAACAGGAACCAGCTGCGGCGCTCAGCCTCGTCGATCCAGTTCTCGATCAGGCTGGTCGAGGCCACGTCGTTGTAGTTGTCGCACACCACGTGGGTGGCCCGCAGAAAGCTCAGCAGTTGCCGGTTGTCGTCGGCCAGTTCGGCCAGCATGTCTTCGGGCGTGACGTAGTCGGCGTCGTTGTCGAGCAGGCGCTGGGTGCGATGGATGTGGCCAATCGAGCGCAGCGTCGTGCCGCCCACCTTGCGGGCGCGTTCGGCAATGACGTCCGTGGTGGCGAAGATTTCATCGCCCTGCTCGTCCAGCATCAGGTGATAGTCCCGGAAGTGCGGGCCCGACAGGTGCCAGTGGAAATTCTTGGTTTTCAGATACAGCGCGAACATGTCGGCCAGCAACGCCGTGAGGGCGGCCGAGATGTCGATGCGGGCCTGGGCGCCCAGGTCGGTGGGGGTGTGCAGGGGGGCGCTCATGCGGGACGGGATAGCAAGATCATTCATGGAAATCTCCAGGTTCAGGGGAACAGACCGTCGGGCATCGCCGCCCGATGGAAAGCAGAATAGGCGCGCCCCCGCCGCCGCGAAATCGGCAGATCGTTTCCCCACCCCATACCTAGGTTTAGTCGCCGAAACAGGATGATTTCGTTCAAAGTTGATTGATATCGTGCAAGCCGGCGCGCGGCGCAACCGCTACCGTGCCGGTTTGGCAGCCTCAACCCCGGAGGGTGATCTTGTTCATGTCGTCAGAGGCGCGCGCGCCCCGCCTGCCGTTCTTGCCGCCCGACCCGGATGGGTGGGGCGCCGCCACGCCGCGTGGTTCGTTGCTGGCCTGGCGGCTGGCCGCCGCGACGCTGGCCATCGCCATCTTCCTGTTCGATTCGCTCAGCACCTTCGAAGGCGCCGTGGCCGTGCTGTACGTGGTGGTGGTGCTGCTGGCGGCGCGCTCGTCCCGGCGTCTGGACATCGGCATCGCGGCGGCGGCCGGCATCACGTTGACGCTCGTGGCCTATATTGATTCACACGGTTTCAATCACGTGGGTTCGCAAACGGTGCGCGCCTTCGTCAGCCTGGCGGCCATCGGCATCACCGCGCTGCTGGCGCTACAGAACCAGACGGCCACCAAACGACTGGCCGCGCAGGCGCGGCTGCTGAACCTGTCGCACGACATGATCTTCGTGCGTGACGGCCAGGGCGCCATCACGTTCTGGAACCGCACGGCGCAGGACGTTTACGGCTGGCCCGCAGAAGAGGCGCTGGGCCGCGTAGCAGACGACCTGCTGCACACCCGCTACCCCGAACCCCGCGCCGCCATTGAAGCGCGGCTGCTGGACACGGGCAGCTGGGACGGCATCCTGGAACAACGCACCCGCGCGGGCAAGACCCTGATCCTGGCCAGCCGCTGGGTGGTGCAGCGTGACCATGCCGG
>CAJYKY010000399.1 GCA_913775005.1 uncultured Achromobacter sp. | reverse complement strand
CCTGGGCTGGTCGCTTGCGCCGTACGGGACAAGGCGTCCAGCCATGGCACCAGCTGCGCCTGGCGCTCGGCCGAGGCCCAGTTGTATTGCTCCAGCTCGTAAGGCAGATACCAGCCGCGAAAGGCGCGTCGCTTGGGCCAGGGCGCGGACTCCATGTACGCCACGCCGCGCGCGCGGGTATGGTCCAGGTAGCCGCTGAACGCAGCCTTATCCGGACTGGCCAGCACATCCCACCAACGCTGGTCGTAGGGCAAGCCGACGTGCACGCCCAGCCCCTGATGCTCGGCTTCATCGAAGATCATGCGCAGCACGGCCTCGGGCGCCATCCAGTCGTCTGGACGGCCGCCTTCCAGGCCCACCCATTGCAGAAAGATCTCGCGGCAGCCTAAACGGCGATACGCAGAGAGCCGCTGGCGCCAATCGTCAGGTTTCAGATCCAGATGGCTGCGCCACAGCTGCAAGAAGGTGGCGTTCAATGACAGTGGCGGCGCACAAGCCACAAGCGGCGCCAGCGCGCCAAGCGCCAGCGCCTGCAACAGGCGCCGGCGGGTCACAGAGGCAAGCAAAGGACGATTCAGCAAACTTCCCGCGTCGCCTTATCCACGATTGCCGAACAGGCCGCCCAACGAGCCGAGCAGATCGGCCGGGTTGAAGGTCTGGCCAGGTTGCACCGCGCCATCGGGCGTGGCCTTGTCGACCAGTTGCGGCAGGATCGATGCCAGCGAACCCAGCACGGAATCCGTATCTTGGCCGGTCTTGGCGGCCAGTTCATTGACCACGCCAGGGTCCAGCACGGCGCCCAGCTGGCCCGGGCTGACCGGCAGATTCTGGCCGGTGCCGACCCACGACGCCACGATTTCGCTCAGGCCGCCCTTTTGAAAACTGGCGATCAGCCCGGTGAGGCCGCCCGGGTATTTGTTCAGTTGTTCGATGAGGGCGGGCAGCAGCGACGCCGAGCCCCCTTGCTGACCGCCGCCGGCCATCGAGGCCAAGGTATCCAAAAGACTCATGGCAGTGCTCCGGAAAAATCGGAAAACCAGTATAGGACTGTGGCGAGCACAACGGATGTCAGCCCCGTAACCTGGGGCGGGATCTTTGCAAAACTTGTAATTTCGGCCGGGTCAGCCGGGTGTCTTGGCGGCCGCCGACGCTCTCAACGCCTTCAACGCCTTCTGCCCCGCCCGGCCGTCGGGCGGCAGACCGAGTTCCCGCTGCGCGGCCTGCAAGGCTTGCCGCGTACGGGTTCCGACCATGCCATCGGGTTCGCCTACGTCATAGCCTTTGGCAATCAGCAAGCGCTGTAGCTCGCGCCGTTCTGCCCGCGACAGGCCCGGGTCGTCCGTGGGCCAGGCCTGCACCAACGGCCCGCCGCCACGCAGCCGATCCGACAGATGGGCGATGGCCAAGGCGTAGCTTTCCGCCGCGTTGTAGGAATACAGGGCGTCGAAGTTGCGAGTGACCAGGAACGCCGGGCCATTGCGGCCGGCCGGCAGCAACAGGCCGGCGGGCGTGTCACCGCCCGGTAAGGGCTGCCCGTCCACGCGCGTCACGCCTTGCTTTGCCCATGAAGACATCGCGCGTTTGTTCTTGCGCCCCGCCCCCGCCGTATCCATGCCGGCAGGCAGCCTGACTTCGTAACCCCAATCCAGCGACGAATTCCAGCCCGCGCGCTTCAGGAAATTGGCGGTAGACGCCAGCGCGTCGGGCACGCTGTCGACCAGATCGCGGCGGCCATCGCCATCGAAATCCACGGCCAGCCGCAAGTAGGTGGACGGCATGAACTGCGTCTGGCCGAACGCGCCGGCCCAGGAGCCAACCAGCTTCTGCGGCGCGATGTGTTCGTCCTGGATGATCTTCAGCGTGGCGAAGAATTCCCCCCGGAAATAGGCTTGGCGACGGCCGAAGCACGACAGCGTAGACAACGAGGTCAATAGCGGCCGGCCGCCCAGCGTGCGGCCAAAATTGCTTTCCACACCCCAGACGGCGGCGATGGTGGCCGGGTCCACGCCATAGCGCGCAGCCGCGCGATCCAGCTCCGCCTGCCAGCGCGCCATGCCCGCCTGCCCATCCGTCACGCGTTCGTCGTCGACTAGCCCCGCCATGTAATCCCAGATAGGTGTCTTGAATTCCGGCTGGGCGTCCAGCAGATCGATCACCGCCATGTCAGGCGTGAGGCCTGCGGTATGCGTGTCGAAGGTGGCACCCGTGACGCCCGCCTTCAGGGCCGGCCCGCGCAGCTGCGCCAGGCAGGTGCTGAAGGCGTCGGCGGCGTGCACCGGAAAGGCGGTTGCGGCCAGCGCGCTGAGCGCGGCGCTGGCCAGCACGGAAACGAATCGGGACGTCATGCGGAAAATTCCTTGCGACTGCTCATGGAAGGGGGAGTATTCGCCTGCAATGCCGCGAGTTCGACCTCGTTGAAACCTGCCGCGCGGCGCGCTTCCAGGTTGAACGGACCGCGCAGCTTGGGCGCGTCATAGCGCTGCGCCAACTCGGCGTAACAGGCCACGGGTTCTTTGCCCGCCAGGCCGCATTGCTGCTTGAACCAGTGGTTGCCAATCGCCACATGGCCGATTTCGTCTCGCAAGATGATGTCGACAATCGCCGCGCTATCGGCATCGCCCGCGCCCGCCAGCTTGTTGCGGATCATGGGCGAAGCATCCAGGCCGCGCGCCTCAAGCGTGCGCGGCACCAGCGCCAGCCGGGCAAGCAGATCGTCTTGCGTACGCTGCGCCATGTCCCACAAACCGTTGTGGGCCGGGAAGTCGCCATACGCATAACCCAGCGTCTGCAAGCGCTGCCGCAAGAGGTCGAAGTGATAGGCCTCTTCCTGTGCCACCCGCAGCCAGTCGCGGTAGAACGCGTCGGGCATGCCCGCAAAGCGCCAAAGAATGTCCAGCGCCAGATTGATCGCGTTGAATTCGATGTGCGCCAGCGCGTGCAGCAGCGCCGCGCGCCCTTCCAACGTGGCCATCGACCGATGCTTGACCTGGGCGGGCGGCACCAGTTCCGGGCGCGCGGGGCAGCCGGGCAAACCGGCAGGCGCAACGAACTCGCGCTGGCAATCCAGCACTGCGCCGTCGTCAATGGCGCGAACCGCCTCCAGCTTTTGCGACCATTCCGAAACCACCAACGCGGCCAGCGCCCTTGCGCGCAGGCAATGCGGCGCGGACCCGGCCAGTGCATCGGGGGTCGTGTTGCTATTCATGATGTCTCATCCAAACGGCGCCACGCCGCCGCATAACCTTGAGAAAAACCACGGTTTCAGGACCGTGCAGTGACGAAGACTTTATCATTCACGGATGGATTCCCTGCGCCTGACCATTGAGACCGATCTGTCCCGCATCGACGCCCAAGCTTGGGACGCGTTGGCCGGCGATCAGCCCTTTTTGCGGCACGCCTTTCTATGCGCGCTGCACGAAACGGGTTGCGCGGCGCCTGCTTCAGGCTGGGCGCCGCATTATCTGGCGCTGTGGCGCGATGACGCGCTGGCTGCCGCCACGCCGCTGTATTTAAAGTCTCATTCGCGCGGCGAATATGTATTCGACTATGCCTGGGCCGACGCCTTTCAGCGCCACGGCATGCGCTATTACCCCAAGCTGTTGTCGGCCATCCCGTTCACGCCGGTCACCGGCCCGCGCCTGCTGGCCAATAACGACGAGGATCGCGCAACGCTGGTTCGCGGCCTGGTCGCGTTTGCCGAAGAGATCAAGGTGTCCTCGCTGCACCTGCTGTTTCCGTCTGATGCCGATATGCGCGTGCTGCGCGAATCGGGTTTCATGATCCGAGAGAGCGTGCAGTTTCATTGGACGAATATGGGGTTTGCGGACTTCGATGCGTTTCTGGCGTGCATGAGCCACGACAAGCGCAAGAAAATCCGGCAAGACCGGAAGAAGGTCGCGGCGGCCGGGCTGGCGTTCCGCTGGCTGCGCGGGGCTGACATTCAAAAAGCCGATCTGGCCTTTTTCTATGACTGTTATTGCCGCACCTATTTTCAGCACGGCAATCCGCCTTATCTCACCCGCGATTTTTTCGTGCGCGCACACCGTGAACAACCCGACGCATTCGTGCTGATTCTGGCAGAACGCGATGGCGTGCCGGTTGCAGCGGCATTAAATCTGGCGGGTGGCGACGCGCTTTACGGCCGGTATTGGGGCGCGGCGGAATATGTGCCCGGGCTGCATTTCGAGACCTGCTATATGCAGTCGATTGCGTATTGCATCGCGCATGGCATTGCCCGCTTTGAAGGCGGCGCGCAGGGCGAACACAAGATGGCGCGCGGGCTGCTGCCCACGCCCACGTGGTCCGCGCATTGGGTTGCGCACCCGGGCTTTGCCGAGGCGATCCAGAACTTTCTGGATGAAGAAACCTCGGCGGTGACGGACTATCTGGGCGAACTGGAAGCGCACTCGCCCTTCAAGGCTAGCGAGTAAGGCTCGAGCCCGCGGACGCTACAGGAACCGGTCCAGCAGCTTGCGGCTGTGCTTGTCCAACGACAGGATGTCGCGCACCAAGTAGAAGATGCCGTGGCTGTCGGCAATCAGTAGCGTCTGCGGACTCAGGCGGCGGATGTCTTCTTCACCGCGCAACGTGAACGACGTCGCGCCACGATCCGTTTCCACCTTCCAGACACTGGGCGTGGCATAGGTGGACACGCTGCTCAGCTTGCGGATTTCGGGCATGAATTCCCGGCCCGCCAATTCCTCTTCGATCAGCGCGCGCGGTTCTGGCGGCACGTCGGACAGGTGTTCGATCCACACCAGTTCATGGCCATCGCTGGTCACCAGCGACAAGCCCCGGCCGGCTTCACTGATCGGAAACGCGCGCACAGGCAGCACGCCTTCGTGCATTTCGCCGTCGGCGGATTGATATTCCAAACGCCCGAAGGCATTGCGGCGCAGCTGAAAAGTCGGCAACGTCATGACGATAATCCTGGTTCCGCGTCAGGCCACAGCGGCCATGTCTTCGTTGCCCGACGCCTCGGCATCGGCTTCCGCCTGGCGCGCCTGCGCCTGGTAGAGACGGTAGTACGCGCCCTCGCGCGCCATCAGCTCTTCGTGCGGCCCCTGCTCCACGATCTGCCCGCGGTCCAGCACGACCAGCCGGTCCGCCTTGCGCAACGTGCTCAGCCGGTGCGCGATGGCAATGGTGGTGCGGCCGCGCACCAGGTTGTCGAGCGCCTTCTGGATTTCCTTTTCGGTGGTCGTGTCGACCGACGAGGTCGCTTCGTCCAGGATCAGGATGCGCGGATCGATCAGCAAGGCGCGCGCGATCGAGATGCGTTGGCGCTCGCCGCCAGACAGCGCCTGGCCGCGTTCGCCGACCAGCGAATCGTAGCCATGCGGCAATCGCAGGATGAACTCGTGGGCATGCGCCGCCCGAGCAGCCGCCACAATTTCATCGCGCGTGGCATCGGGTTTGCCGTAAGCGATGTTCTCGGCAATCGTGCCGAAAAACAGGAAAGGCTCTTGCAGCACCAGGCCGATATTGCGGCGATAGTCCGCCACGCGCACTGAGCGGATGTCTGCGCCGTCGACCAGCACCGCGCCTTCGGACACATCATAGAAACGGCAGATCAGGTTGATCAGCGTGCTCTTGCCCGAGCCGCTATGGCCCACCAGGCCAATCATTTCGCCCGGCGCGATGGTCAGATCCAGCCCACGGATGACTTGACGGTTACCGTAGCGGAAGCCCACGTCACGCAGTTCGATACGGCCATTGATATGCGGCAGCTTGGCCGGGTTCTGCGGTTCCGGCACGCTGGACACGTGGTCCAGGATGTCGAAGATACGCTTGGCGCCGGCAGCCGCTTTCTGCGTGACCGACACGATGCGGCTCATGGAATCCAGACGCAGGTAAAAGCGTCCGAT
>CAJYKY010000398.1 GCA_913775005.1 uncultured Achromobacter sp. | reverse complement strand
CGTTGGCCTTGCGCTCATTACCGGTGGGCATGGCTTATGCCATTTGGACCGGTATCGGCACGATGGGGCTGGTTCTAGTGGGAGTATTGGTGTTTCAGGATGAGATGAACTGGACCCGTGCATGCTTTCTTGGGCTGACGTTCATTGGAATCATCGGCTTGCGCTTTTCAGAAGCGCCGGTGTGAGGTTTCATTCTTCGGGCGCCTCTCGGTATGGAGCATTCCCGCCATCGGTGCACCGGCCAAAAATTTCGAATCCGGCAATGCCTGGCTGGAAACCTGCTACCTGCAGCTGCATGCGACCAAAGCCGGATCTTGCCACCGATTCAAAATCGACAGGCAAGAAAAAAGCCGCTCTAGGCGGCTGATTTCTAAGGAATTCTTTGGGGTGGCTGATGGGGCTCGAACCCACGACAACCGGAATCACAATCCGGGACTCTACCAACTGAGCTACAGCCACCTCTGATACTGCTTTTGACACTACTGCTTCCTTCACCGCCCCGCTTCAAACTGAAGCAGAACAACGAAGAGGCCGAACTATAGCACATTTTTTTGACCTGTCAAAAGCACTGCCCCCAATTTTGCTTGCCTGTCGCCCACAGCTTGCTATTCTTCGGCTTGGATCACCCTTGGAGGCCGACTTTTCGTCATCGCTATGGATCGCCTACACGCAATTTTTATCGATTACTGGCCTCATATCGTTTTCGCCATCAGCATCGTGGCGGGCTCGGGTGCAGCGGTGCATGCCGCCATGACCAAGCAGGATGTGCGCGCGGCTATTGGGTGGGTGGGGGTTGCCCTGTTCTCGCCGCTGTTTGGCGCCTTGGTGTATTTCGTTGCCGGGATCAACCGAATCCGCAAGACGCGGCTGTCGCAGCAGCGCGACGAGACGATGGTGGTGGATGCGCAGCAGGTGGAGACCGAGCCGGTGGATGTCAGGCCGATATCGGGTCCGCAGTTTGCATCGCTGAAAGTATTGGGGGATCGCGTCAGCCACTTCCGGCTGCTGGGCGGCAATGCCGTGACGCCGCTGGCGGGCGGGGATGACGCCTACCCCGCCATGCTCAAGGCGATCCGCGAGGCGCGCCATGCCATTGCGATGCAAAGCTATATCTTTGACAACGACGCCATCGGCCGCGAAATGGCAGAGGCGCTGATTGAGGCGCAGGCGCGCGGAGTGGCGGTGCGGGTGTTGATCGATGCCATCGGCTCCAAGTATTCGCATCCGCCTATCGTGCGCATGTTGGCGCGGGGCGGCGTGCCGGTGGCGCGATTCATGACGAATCCGCTGGGCGTGCTGCGCATGCCCTATGCCAACCTGCGCAGCCACCGCAAGGTGCTGGTGATTGACGGCCGCGTCGGGTTCACGGGTGGCATGAACGTGCGGGCGGCGTTTGTCAGTGCGCTGGCGGGCGAGGCGACCAATCGCGATACGCACTTCCGGGTGGAAGGGCCGATTGTCACGCAGCTGATGTCGGTGTTTGCGCACGACTGGAACTTCACCACGCACGAGTCGCTGCCCGCCAAGCCGTGGTTCGATCCACACGCGCTGCCGCCGACAGGCAATGTGCCGATGCGCTGCGTGCCGTCGGGCCCTGACCGCGCACTGGGCAGCTCGCACAACATGCTGCTGGGCGCACTCGCGGTGGCGCAGCACCACGTTCGTATTCAATCGCCCTACTTCCTGCCCGACCAGACGCTGATCGGCGCCTTGGCCACGGCGGCGCGGCGCGGGATCGTCGTGGACATTGTCATCCCCGACAAAAACAATCTGCGGCTCGTGGACTACGCGATGTCGGCGCAGCTGGATCAGGTGATCCGCACCGGCTGCCGCGTGTGGCGTTCGCTGGGTGCGTTCGACCATTCCAAGCTGATGACGGTGGACGACGCCTGGGCCTATGTGGGTTCATCGAACCTGGACCCACGCAGCCTGCGGCTGAATTTCGAGCTGGATACGGAAATTTATGACCCGACGGTGGCGCGCTGGATTGGTGCGCAGGTCGATGAGCGGATCAGCCATTCCAAGCGCGAGACCTTGGAGACGTTGTCGCAGACGCCGTTCATCAAGCGGCTGCGCAATAAGATCATCTGGTTAGCGACGCCTTATCTGTAGGCGTTGAAGCGCGGTCCAGGCGCTGACGGTTGCCCCGGATGCGCGGATGGAATCAGCCGTCTGACGTCGGCGCCGCCGCCTGGCGCACGGCGAATACGGCGTTGGCCTTCAGCATCAGCCGGCCATCCACCTTGAGATGACAGGTTGCGTAGATCAGGCGCTTGCCGCGCTTGTCGATCTGCACATGGGCTTCAAGCCAGTCGCCGGGTTGCACCGCGTTCAGGTATTCGACCGACATCTGCACCGTCACGACCGACGCCTGCCCCTCGTGCGCGATGGTGTGGCCCAACGCGCTGTCGGCCAAGGTGGCCAGGAAGCCGCCATGCGCCATCCCGTGCATATTGCTGTGTGCGTGGCCGACCCGCAATGCCAGCATGCCATCGGCATCGCGCCGGTACAAGGTGCCCAATTCAGCAAGGTGAGTCATGAAGGGGCTGCTGGGGAGCCAGCGCTCGAAGCCTTCGGGGATGGAGTCTGTCATGGACGGGGATCAGCAAGAATCCGGAAGTGGATGCTTGAAGGTAACGCAAACCAGCGACCGATAGGCATCCCTTGCCCCCAAAGATGTACGCACAGCGAACGAAGCGTCAGCACGCCGCCACCGCGCCGCCTTCGGTCGGCCGCAAGCCTGTATGCGCCGTCGGCCCCGGATTCTAAGAGTAAGATTTACGGCACAACAAACACCTACACCTGGCAGGAGCAGTGAAAGATGGCAAAAGTTGGCATGGTTGGAATCGGCCTGATGGGCCATGGCATTGCAAGCAATCTGGTGAAGCATGGTCATCAGCTGACCGTGCTTGAACACCCTGGCAATCAGCCGCTGGAGTCGTTGAAGGCCGCAGGCGCGACCAGCGTGGCCAGTGGCGCCGCGCTGGCGGCGCAGGCGGACGTGATCATTCTGTGCGTCACGGGCAGCCCGCAAGTGGAAGCCGTGCTGCTGTCGGAAGGCGGCGTGTTGGAAGGCTTGCGGCCCGGCACGGTGATCATCGACTGCTCGACGGCGATCCCGTCATCCACGGTGAAGGTGGCTCAGGCCGTGACCGAGACCGGCGGACGCTTTCTGGATGCGCCCATGACCCGCACGCCCAAGGAAGCCGCCGAAGGCCGGCTGAACCTGCTGGTGGGCGGCGATGCCGCGCTGTTCGAAGAGTGCAAGCCGCTGTTGGCCTGCTTTGCCGAAAACATTACGCATGCTGGCCCCATCGGCGCCGGCCACCGCATGAAGCTGCTGCAGATCGGAAGAGCACACGTCTGAACTCCA
>CAJYKY010000397.1 GCA_913775005.1 uncultured Achromobacter sp. | reverse complement strand
CGGCCAGGTCGGGCGCGTTGCGCTCGGACTCCGGCAGCCGTTCCAGCAGCCGCTGCAAGCCGTGGCGCAACTTCAAGACGCGCCGCAGCTGGTCCGTGACAAGCCGGGTGCGGCTGGAATACTGGATATCTTTCTGGCGTTCGGCCACCTCTTCCAGCGTGGTCGGCAAGCCGCCACGCGCGGGCCACAGGTCGACCTGAAACGCCAGCGTGTCGCGCATGGTGTCGGTGGTCAGCACTTGCGCCAGCGGCGTGTTGGATACCACGCCGCCGTCCCAATAGTGTTCGCCTTCGATTTCCACCGACGGAAAGCCGGGCGGCAACGCGCCCGATGCCATGATGTGCTCGGGGCCAAGCGTGTCTTTCAGGCTGTCGAAATAGGCGAAGTTGCCGCTGCGTACGTTGACCACGCCGAAACTGGCGCGCACCGCGCCGCTGTTGAGCAAATCAAAATCCACGAACTCGCGCAACGTGGCCGCAAGCGGCGCGGTGTCGTAGAAGCTGGTGGAGGCGGCGCCGTGGCCGCCCGCCCAGTACGGCGGCGGAAACCGGGGCTTGAAAAACCCCGGCTGCCCCGCGAACAAGGCCTGAAACGCCGACAGCTGGCCGTTCATGGCCGGCGAGCCGAAGCCGAACGGAATGCCTTCGAACATGCCCGCGAGCGTATTCCCCCAAGGAATCGACGCGAAGCCGGCGGGGCGGCAGATGCTTTCCCAGAAACCGCGCAGCCGTTCAACGCGTTCATCTTCCGGAGACCCGGCGATGATGGCCGCGTTGATCGACCCGATCGAGATGCCTGAAATCCAGTTGGGGCGGATGCCTGCTTCGTGCATGCCCTGGTACACGCCCGCCTGGTAGGACCCCAGCGCCCCGCCGCCTTGCAGCACAAGGGCGACGGTGTCGTAGGCGGGCGTGTCGCCGGTGTCGGGGGTCGTGGCCTTGCGGCGAGTACTCATAGGGCTACCTCTGGCTAGGGCTTGGTTTTATCCGGCAATTGCGGTGCGGCGACACCCGCGCGGAACGGATACTTGGCGAAGATCTGCGCCACCGCCTTGTCTACGTTCTGCGCGGAATTGACGGCATCGGGATTCTGCACTTCGCCCACGGCGACGCCTTCCCAGACCAGTTGCTTGCGGCGGGGATCGACCAGGTCGATGTTGAGCGTGCCTTCGGTGTATTGATAGACGTCGTCGCCCCAGCCGTAGCCGGGCCAGCCGCCGTAAAAGCCGGTGCGATAGCCGTAGTACGGGCCCATCGGCGGCGCAGCGGGCGTGACCTGCATCTTCTGCTGGAGCTTGGCGCTGAAGTTGACGAGCAGGTCGGGGTTGGCGGCGCTGTAGGTGTAGCCGCGCATTTCCATCTGGCCGCGCGTGGCGGCTTTGAGCCGTTCGGTAAGCAAGCTGCTGTAGCCCGACTTGTCGGTGCCCAGCGGCGTCATGAAAGCGAATGTCCGGTACTGCGCGAAATCCGCCTGGTGATCGTAATCGCCCTTGATGGTGGGGCCTGAAGCGCAAGCCGCAAGCAGTGCAGTCATGGAACCGGCCGTCAACCATTTCAACGCTGGAAATGCTTTCATGTCGTTTTCTCCGAGAGCCCAAGGCTCGGACATAGTGCCGCGAAGCCCGCAAACTTTCAATAAAATCTCATTCGCATCATTTGCCTGCCAAACGCCGTGCCCCGCCGCCGTCCATTACACTCGCGGCTGGCTCATTCCCCTGACACAGACCCAAAACAGCATGTTGGAACTCGACGGCTCAATCTGGTTTCGTTCCGGCGCCCAGACCTGGGGCGGCAAGAACCGTATCGACCTGCTCTCGCAGATCGACGCCACCGGCTCGATCACGGCGGCCGCGCGGGCGGTGGGCATGAGCTACAAGGGCGCCTGGGACGCCATCGACGCCATGAACAATCTGGCGGGTGAACCGCTGGTGCTGCGGGCGGCCGGCGGCAAGGGCGGTGGCGGCACGCAGCTGACCGACCGCGCGCGCCGCCTGATCGCCACCTTCCGGGCGCTTGAGGCCGAGCACCGCAAATTCATGGACAACCTGACGCGCGCGGGCCTGGATGCCAGCGGCGACATCGACTTGATGAGGCGTTTCATGTTGAAGACCAGCGCACGCAATAAATTCCTGGGTACCGTTGTCGAAGTCCGCACCGGGGCCGTCAACGACGAAATCGTGCTGCGCATCGCGGGCGGGCATACCATCGCTGCCACCATCACCCGCGAAAGCACGGCGGAACTGGGCCTGGAACCGGGCAAGGAAGCGATTGCGCTGGTGAAGGCGTCCAACGTGATCGTCGGCGCGCCGGGTCCGGGGCTGCGGCTGTCGGCACGCAATCAGTTGCAGGGCACGATCAGCGCCGTGCGTCCGGGCGCGGTCAACAGTGAGATTTTGATTGCGATGGAAGGCGGCGCCACGATGGTGGCGATTGTCACCAACGAAAGCGCAACGGACCTGGGCCTGGATGTCGGCGCCCCGGCGGTCGCGATTTTCAAGGCGTCGAGCGTGATTCTGGGCGTGCTGGACTGATCCGGCGCGGGCCCACCGCCCTGCCCTGACATAGACTCAACCGCAGACTCAAACCCCCAGGTCTTCGTCGCGGCGGCGCACCTTGCCTTCGCGCACTTCAAACACTTCATCGGCCAGCGCATCGACGTCGGCCGGGTCGTGCGTGATCAGGATCATCGGCACATCCAGCTGCCGCTGCAATTCCTTCAGCTCTTGCCGCATTTTGCCGCGCAGCTGCGAATCCAGCGCGGAAAAAGGTTCGTCCAGCAGCAGGATGTCCGGCTGCAAGGTCAGCGCGCGCGCCAGCGCCACGCGCTGCTTCTGCCCCCCCGAAATCTCATTGGGATAGCTGCCCACAATCGCACCCAGCTCGAAAGCATCGACCCAGCGTCGCGCCTCCAGCCCGACCTCGCGCCGAGGCGGGTTGAGCCAGCCACGCCGCAGGCCGAAGGCGATGTTCTGCGCCACGGTCAGGTGCGGGAACAGCGCGTAATCCTGGAACAGATAGGCCACGCGCCGCGATCGCGTCGGCAGGTTGATGCCCGCCTGGCTGTCGAACAGCACGCGCCCGTTGACCTCGATGCGCCCGGCTTCCGGACGCAACAGCCCCGCCACTGCGCGCAGCGTCAGGCTCTTGCCCGCGCCCGACGGCCCGAACAGCGCGATGCGCTTCGATGATGAGGTAAACGCGGCGTCCAGCTGAAAGTGCC
>CAJYKY010000396.1 GCA_913775005.1 uncultured Achromobacter sp. | reverse complement strand
CCCTTGCCGCCCACCTTGGACAGGGTGCGGTCGAGGATCTGGTCGCCTCGGGTCGTCAGGGTAAGAAGCTCAACCGCGCACGCTGGGTACAGCGTGCGCAGCCGGTCGCGCACATGCTCGGCTTGCCACAAGGCAAGCCGGCTGGCGCGGGTCGCGATGACCAGGCGTTGCGGTAGAGACACGTGACGTCATCAAACAAAATTGGAGACGATGACCGTCGCGACTATCCCGAGGATGGCCAGCACGAAAAGACCCTGAAGGAGGCTCAGGCCCGATTCGGATTGCTGGGGATCGGCGGATCTACGCAGACTCATGTGCTGATTCCTTGGAAGCGGTTTTGCGGCTTGCCAGCCACCGTCCAAGGACAACAACGAGCAAGGCGCCAATAATTTCAGCAGCGATTTTAACCGTAGTGGGCTGAACACCGAATTGACGTTCGACAACCACATCGGTAATCAGCATGCCGCCGGCGATCCAGCCCAGCAGACCAGCGCCAAACGTCACCACCAGCGGGTACTTGTCGATCAGCTTCAGGACGAGCGTGCTGCCCCAGATGATGATCGGCACACTGACGATCAAGCCGAAGGCGACCAGGCCGATCTGGTGATCCGCGTGAGCGTTCTGGGCCGCGCCAGCAATGGCGATCACGTTGTCCAGGCTCATCACGAAGTCAGCAATGATGATGGTCTTGATGGCAGCTGCAATTGATGTGCCGCCCTTCACGTTGCCATGGGCATCGTCTTCGGGAATCAGCAGTTTCACGCCGATCCAGACGAGCAGCAGGCCGCCAACGACCTTCAGGAACGGAATCGACAACAGCGTCAGTGCAAAAGCGATCAGCACGACACGCAGGATGATGGCACCCGCGGTGCCCCACAAAATGCCCTGCATGCGCTGCTTGGGCGCCAGGTTGCGACATGCCAGCGCGATGACAACCGCGTTGTCGCCGCCGAGCAGGATGTCGATGAGGATGATCTGGAATACCGCTGCCCAACTCAGCGTCTGGAAAAACTCAAGCACTATGAACCCCCGAAGGCATTTATGAAAAGAAAGGCCGGTCCCGAGCCGGCCATCCCGCCGCGCTTGGCGCAGCGGGATAATTTAAAACAACTAATTATTGTAGTTCAGCTTTCAGTCAGCTTTCTGGCGCATCAGCAAAACTTTACCAATTGCCAGGACCAGCACCGCGCCAAGCGCGCCGGTCATCAATTCGAAACTATGGTGCGTGACGCCCAATGCGGGTTCCAGACGCGCCACCGGTTCCTGCAAGGCGGGATCGCCAACCAGCAGTTCACCAGCAATAAAGCCCAACAGCGCCGCGCCGACCCAGACGATAACCGGGAAGCGCTCGATCACCTTGAGCAGCAAGGTGCTGCCGAAGATCACCAGCGGAATGCTGATGGCCAAACCCAATACCAGCAAGGTCGTGTCGCCCATCGCTGCGGCAGCCACGGCCACCACGTTGTCCAGACTCATGACCAGGTCAGCGATCATGATGGTGCGAATGGCGGTCAACAGATTGCCTTGCGTCTTGCCTGCGCCGTCTTCCTCGCCTTCCGGCAACAGCAACGTCACGCCGATGTAGACCAGGAGCAGCGCGCCGATCAGCTTGAGCCACGGCAACAGCAACAACTTGGCCGCCACCAGGGTCAGCACGATACGCATGATGATCGCGGCGGCGGAGCCGATCGTGATCGCTTTCTTCTGTTGCGCCGGCGGCAACGAACGCGCTGCCAGCGCAATAACCACGGCGTTGTCGCCCGATAGCAGAATGTTGACCCAAATGATCTGGAGCAACGCTATCCAGAATGCCGCTGAACTGAGTTCCATGCCTCTCTTTCCTAGGTGTTGATCCCCCTAGGACAAACCAAATTAATGGATGAAAAAAATCAAAAGCCGTACTGACCGTCTTGGTGCGAGCCCGACGGCATTCTTGCTGGGTACGTGCGGAATTTCTTTCATTATAGTTTCGTTCAGCTTTCCGTATGTTTCATCGGCCGTGTTGTGGACGCGGGATTTCCCTAGGAAATCTGAAAAAATCCCGGCGCGCCGGACGAAAAAAAAGCCCGCCGAAGCGGGCTTTTTTTGGCAGCGCGTGCTTACAGAACCGACTTGAGCAGCTTGCCCATTTCGGACGGGTTGCGCGTCGTGCGGATGCCGCAAGCTTCCATGACTTCCAGCTTGGCGTCGGCCGTGTCGGCGCCACCGGAGATCAGGGCGCCAGCGTGGCCCATGCGCTTTCCGGGAGGAGCGGTGACACCAGCGATGAAGCCGACGACCGGCTTCTTCATGTTGTCCTTCGCCCACTCAGCGGCGTTGACTTCGTCCGGGCCGCCGATTTCGCCGATCATGATGACGGCGTCGGTGTCGGGATCGTCGTTGAACATCTTCAGGACGTCGACGTGCTTCAGGCCGTTGATGGGGTCACCACCGATGCCGACGGCGCTGGATTGACCCAGGCCCAGCTCGGTGACTTGCGCCACGGCTTCGTACGTCAGCGTGCCCGAACGGCTGACGATGCCGATGCGGCCCTTACGGTGGATGTGACCCGGCATGATGCCGATCTTGATTTCGTCCGGCGTGATCAGACCCGGGCAGTTCGGGCCCAGCAGCAGCGTCTTGCTGCCCTTGGCCTTCATGCGGTTCTTCACTTCCAGCATGTCGCGGACCGGGATGCCTTCGGTGATGCAGATCACCAGATCCAGTTCAGCTTCGACAGCTTCCCAGATGGCAGCAGCGGCGCCGGCGGGCGGCACGTAGATGACGGACACGGTGGCGCCGGTGTCAGCCTTGGCGTCTTTCACCGAAGCGAAAATCGGCACGCCTTCAAAGTCTTCACCCGCTTTCTTCGGGTTCACGCCGGCCACGAAAGCGGCTTTACCGTTGGCGTACTCACGGCACATGCGGGTGTGGAACTGGCCAGTCTTACCCGTGATGCCCTGGGTGATGACCTTGGTGTCCTTGTTGATCAGAATCGACATTTGTGAATCCTTGGCAATTTCTTTTAACGCCGCGCCAGCGCACGGGAGACAGTGCCCCACCGGGGGGCAGCAGGCTCCGAAGGGGCGCGGCGTGGGTGCATAGTTACTTGACGGCGGCGACGACGCGGGTGGCGGCTTCAGCCATCGTGTCAGCGCTGATGATCGGCAGACCCGAGTCAGCCAGCATCTTCTTGCCGAGTTCTTCGTTGGTGCCCTTCATGCGCACGACCAGCGGCACATTCAGGTTGACGGCCTTGCAAGCCGCGATCACGCCTTCGGCGATGACGTCGCAGCGCATGATGCCGCCGAAGATGTTGACCAGAATGGCCTTGACGCTCTTGTTGCCCAGCATGATCTTGAACGCTTCGGTGACCTTCTCGGCCGTGGCGCCGCCGCCGACGTCCAGGAAGTTGGCCGGCTCGCCGCCGAACAGCTTGATGGTGTCCATCGTGGCCATGGCCAGACCGGCGCCGTTCACCAGGCAGCCGATGTTGCCGTCGAGCTGGATGTAGGCCAGGTCGAACTTGCTGGCTTCGATCTCAGCCGGATCTTCTTCGTCCAGGTCGCGGTAGGCGACGATTTCCGGGTGACGGAAGAGCGCGTTCGAGTCGAAGTTGAACTTGGCGTCCAGGGCGATGATGTTGCCCTTGCTGTCGCGGTTCAGCGGGTTGATTTCAACCAGCGACGCGTCGGTTTCCATGTAGCACTGATACAGCTTCTGGAACACGTCCACGGCTTGGGCGGTGGAGTCGGCGGGCAGGCCGATCGCGTTGGCGATCTTGGTGGCTTGCTCGGCGGACAGGCCGGTCAGCGGGTCGATGTATTCGGTGATGATCT
>CAJYKY010000395.1 GCA_913775005.1 uncultured Achromobacter sp. | reverse complement strand
GGAAGACTGGGTGCGGGAATCGCTGATTGAAGCGATGGACCGCCAGGACCTGGTCGCCGCCACCGGCAACATGGACGCGGATGAACTGGCCGACCTGGCACCCGACCTGCCGCCCGATGTGGTGGCGGAAGTGCAAAAGGGCCTGACCGAAGAAGAACGCGCGCAGCTGCTGGAAGCCATGGGCTATCCGGAAGACAGCGTGGGCGCCATCATGGACTTCGAAATGGTCCGGGTGCGCGAAGACGTCACGCTGGAAGTCGTGCTGCGCTATCTGCGCCGCCTGCACGAACTGCCCGACCACACCGACCAGATCTTCGTGGTGGACCGCCAAGACAAGCTGCAAGGCATCCTGCCCTTGTCGCGCCTGCTCGTCAGCGAACCCGAAACCGAGGTTCGCGCCGTCATGAATTCCGATTTCCTGACGCTGAACCCGCTGGATTCCGATGCCGACGCCGCGGGCGCATTCGAACGCTACGACCTGGTTTCCGCCCCCGTCATGGACGACCAGGGCCGGCTGATCGGCCGCGTCACCATTGCGGACGTGGTGGACGTGATGCGTGAAGACTCGCAAGAACAGGCGCTGTCGCGCGCCGGTCTGCAAGAAGAAGACATCTTCGCGCCGGTCAGCACCGCCTTGCGCAACCGCGCGCCATGGCTGCTGTTCAACCTCTGTACCGCCGCCACGGCATCCTTCGTGGCCTCCCAGTTTGAAGGCACGGTCAGCCAGATCGTGATCCTGGCGTTCTTGATGTCGATCGTGGCCGGCATTGGCGGCAACTCTGGCAACCAGACCATGACGCTCATCATCCGGGCGCTGGCCATGGGCCGGATCACCGGCCGCAACCTGTGGCAGCTGGTCAAGCGCGAGCTGTTCGTGACCTTGCTGGTGGGCTTGTGCGGCAGCCTGGTCGCGGCCCTGTTCGCCTGGGTGATCTCGCATTCGCTTTCCATCGCGCTCGTCATGATGGCGGCGATGATCTGCAACATGCTGGTCGGCGCTAGCGTCGGCGTGCTGGTGCCGATGGTGCGCGCCCGCTTCGGCAAGGATCCCGCGATGGGTTCATCGGTGCTGCTGACCTTCGCCACCGACTCGCTGGGCTTCTTCATCTTCCTGGGACTGGCCACGCTGTTCCTGCTGTAGGCCGGCGTGTAGGCTTCCCGCCACAGACAATTCTTGTTTTTTGTTTCGCCGCCCGCCTCTCGCGGGCGGTGTCGCTTCGTGCGTCATGTTGGGTGCCGTTACATGACAGCGTTCTGACAGGGATGCCCCCATGACTCCATGTACAGTCATGGAATTGTCATAGTCATCCCCCAGTACCTGTCATGATCGCCAGACTCCGGGCAACGTCCCTCGCCCTGTTGCTCTCGACCGCATTTGCGGCCCCCGCACTAGCCTGTGACAGCATGCCCTCGTGGGCGCAGTCCGCCTGCAATCGCCTGGACCAGATCTGGTCGGAAGGCGGCAATGACCTCTACGTATCCGGCTACGCCTGGCACAACCGCGCCATGTACAGCAAAGAAAAGATCGACAGCTTCAACGAGCTGGCCTGGGGCGGCGGCTATGGCCGCAGCATCTATGACGAAGACGGTGACTGGCAAGGCCTGTACGGCATGGCGTTCCTGGATTCGCACAGCAAGGTTCAGCCCATTGCGGGCTACGGCTTTCTGAAGATCGGGCAAGTCAGCGAGAACTTCCGGCTGGGCGCGGGCTACACGGTGTTCCTGACCGCGCGCCACGACATCATGAGCTACGTGCCCTTCCCCGGCATCCTGCCGCTGGTCAGCGCCGGGTACAAAGACGCCATGCTGTACGCCACCTACATCCCCGGTTCATCGGGCGCCGGCAACGTGCTGTTCATGTTTGGCCGCTGGCATTTTTAAGCCAGGGCGCCGTCGTCAGAACGCGGCGCCCAAGCGGCGCACCAGATCGCCCAAGCGCCAATCGTCTATGCCATGCGCGCGCAGCGCGCGCTCGGTCTCGACTACATAATCCAGGCACGGGCCGGACTGCCCCACCGCGTTGCGCACGGACGCCAGCAGGCGGTCGTCGGACAGATCCGCCGCATATTCTTGGCACGCGCGATTCAACAGGAAGACCAGCCCGCGCACCGGCGCGGCCTCGGTATGGCAAGTCAGCCAGCGGGGGGTGTAGGCGCCCGTGACCATCTCGCGGCGCCACAGCGCCTGGAATACATCAGGCACATCGGCCGCCGCAATCTGAAACGCGACGCCCCGGCAGCAGCCGCCCCGGTTCAAACCAAACACCAGACCGGGGTTCTCGGGCGACCCGCGATGGTCATGCGACCACAGGCATAAAGACCGGTGATACCCGCGCACGGTCGCCAAGCGGCGTTCGCGCCATGCAAAACCGGGATGCCAGATCAGGGAACCGTAGGCAAACACCCAAAGATCGTCGACGCCGTTCCAGCCGGCCAACAGATCGTCCACCGATAGCGCTTGCCGCGTTTTTGCCAAACCGGCGCAGCCGGCGGGTACTGCCAACGACATAGGGTCCTCTGATATCCCGTTCATTCCGTAGCAGGAATGAGCGATATCCTACGCCGCCGGCCGCGCAAAAGAATTGCGAGATGGGCCTTTCGCAACACGCCGAAAGAAATTTGCATCCGCGGCAGCGGACGCGCAGGAAAAAAAATTGCGCGCCGCCCCGCTACACCGCGTCCAGCGGCAATTCAGTCGTACTTTTGATGATTTCCATCGAGAAGCTGGCGCTGACATCCAGCAGATCCACCGCGCCAATCAGGCGGCGATAGAAGCGGTCATAGGCCGCCATGTCTTCCACCACCACCTTCAGCAGGTAATCGATATCGCCCGCCATGCGGTGAAACTCCACCACATTGGGCAGCGCCATCACGGCGTTGATCAGGCTTTGCGTCCATTTCTCGTTGTGCTGGCTGGTCTTGATCGAGACAAAGACGGTCAGGTTCAGGCCCAGCGCGCGCGGGTCCAGCAGGATGGCGTTGCGGGCGATGACGCCATCATCCTTAAGCTTCTGGATACGGCGCCAACAGGGCGTCACCGACAAATTCACCTGCTCGGCAATTTCAGCAACCGAGCAGGTGGCGTCCTTTTGCAGCAACGCCAGGATCTTGACGTCTGTCTGGTCCATGAGGCGCTCTCCTCAGTACGTGCCGGGGTAGCCGCCGCCGTCGATCAGAATGTTCTGCGCGGTCATATAGCCGGTATGCGCCGAGCAGATATAGGCGCACAAGGCGCCCATTTCCTCGGGCTGGCCGTAGCGGCCCGCCGGATTGGCGCGGCCCCGTTCGTCCCACAGCTGGTCAAAGGTCTTGCCGCCGGCCTGATCCAGCATGCCCTGGATGTGGCGCACTTGCGCATCCGTAGCGAAGGCGCCGGGCAGCAGGTTGTTGATGGTGACGTTGTGCCTCACGGTCTGCCGCGCCAGGCCGCCCACAAAACCGATCAGCCCCGAACGCGCGCCATTGGACAGGCCCAATTCCGCATGCGGCGCCTTCACGCTGCGCGACACGATGTTCACGATGCGCCCGAAGCGCCGTTCCACCATGCCATCCACCACGCGCCGGATCATGTCGATGGGACCCAGCATCATCGCGTCCAGCGCGGCGATCCAGTCGTCACGGCTCCAGTCGCGGAAGTCGCCGGGCATGGGGCCGTCGGCGTTGTTGATGAGGATGTCGGGATGCGGGCAGGCGGCCAGCGCCGCGTCGCGGCCTTGCGGCTGGGTCAGGTCGGCCGACACCCAGCCCACGCCAATGCCGGTTTCACGCGAAATTTCCGCAGCAGCCTGTTCCAGCGTCTGCGGATTGCGGGCGGCGATGGTCACCTCTACCCCTTCGCGCGCCAATTGCAGCGCGCAGGCGCGGCCCATGCCACGGCTGCCGCCAAACACCAATGCCGTCTTGCCCTTGATCCCCAAATCCATTCCCGATCCCCTGTAACGGTCCGCGCGGCAGACGCCTTGCGCCAAAGCGGATCAGTATAGGAGCGCCCGCCCCACAAAAAAAGGGACCCTTGCGGGTCCCTTCAATTTGCATGCGACGGGCGATCAGCCCATCCACTGGCTCACGGGCGCGGCCGTGTCCTGCAAGGGCTGCGCCACCACGTCGATCAACGCCGGGCCATCGTGTTCCATGGCGGCCTTGATCGCGGCGTCCAACTTGGACGGATCTTCCACGCGCCATGCCTTCACACCGTAGGCTTCGGCGATGCGGGCATGGTCGGTGCGGTTGAAGTCCACGCTGTAGTAGCGCTTGTCGTAGCCGGCCTTCTGGCTGGCCTTGATCCAGCCGTAGACCGAGTTCGAGAACACGATCATCAACAGCGGCGCCTTGTGACGCACGATGGTTTCCAGTTCACCCACGGTGAAGCCGAAGCTGCCATCGCCCATCACCGACACGCACTTGGACTGCGGCCGCCCGACCCACGCGCCCAGCGCGGCCGACATCGAAAAGCCCAGCGCGCCGTGTGCGCGGTTGGTGATGAAATGCCGGCCGGGGCGCGACACGTCGTAATAGGCCGAAAAATACGGGCAAGGCGTGCCCGGATCCGCGCAGACGACGGCGTCATCAGGCAGCAGGCGGTTCAGCGATTGCACGACGCGCTCCGGGCGGATCGGCGCTTCCAGGCTGGCCGCCAGCGGCTCCAACTGCGCCAGGCGGGCGGCCTTGGCGCGACCGGCCAGCACGGCGCCGTCTGCCGCTTCCGGGTTGCGGTGCTTGAGACGCGCTTCGACTTCGGCGCCCAAGGCTTCCAGCGCCAGCTTGGCGTCGCCCACCAGCCCGACTTCGGTCAGGTAGTTGGCGCCGATGACCATCGGGTCGATGTCGATATGCAGGATCGGCACATCGCGGTTCGGGAAACGCCAGTGTTCGGTTGACGTCGAACCGGCGCGGCAGCCCACGAACAGCACCACGTCGGCCGCTGCAACCACATCACGCGTGGCCATCACGCCGCCGTTGGAGCC
>CAJYKY010000394.1 GCA_913775005.1 uncultured Achromobacter sp. | reverse complement strand
TTTTCCGCCGTCGAAAGCAAGGTGCTGCAATGGCGTCCGTAATTGAATTTTCGAAGCTGGCCTATCAGCATCCTGGCGCCGCCGCGCCCGTCATCCAGGGCTTGTCCTTGCAGATCGAAGCGGGCAGTTTCGTGGCGGTGGTGGGCGGTTCAGGCGTGGGTAAATCCACCTTGCTCCGGGCGGCCGCCGGGCTGACCGAACCCTCGGCCGGCACCGTACAGTTCCAGGCGCAACCGCGCCCGGGGCGCCGCAGCCGCGCCGTGGTTTTTCAAGATAGCCGCCTGATGCCGTGGCGCACGGTGGGCGGCAATGTCGGTTATGGCCTGGAAGGGCTGGGGCTGGATCGCGGCGAAAAAGCGCAGCGTATCGATGCCGCCTTGCAGCTGACCGGCCTGGGTGATTTCGGCCGGCGTTGGCCGCATCAGCTATCAGGCGGGCAGGCGCAGCGCGTGGGCATTGCGCGCGCGCTGGCCGTCAAGCCCGACCTGCTCTTGATGGACGAACCGTTTTCCGCCGTTGACGCCATCACGCGCCGCAACCTGCAACAGGAACTGATCCGCGTGTGGCAGGCCTCGGGCGCGGCGGTGCTGTTCGTGACGCATGACATCGAAGAAGCCGTGTTCCTGGCCGACAAGGTTGTGGTGCTGGGCGGCCACCCCGCCAATATCGTGGGCAATTACGACATAGACCTGCCCCGCCCGCGAGACCGGGGTGCGGCGGCCTTCGCTGCGCAGGTGGCGGCCATTGCCCACACGCTGGAACACCACTGACATGATCCAACTGCTGATACACGCGCCCACGCCGGGCTCGCTGGAACGCGCGCGCCGCAATGCCGCCAATCTGCACAAGGCCGACCCGCAAGCGCAGTTGGAAATCGTGGCCAACGCGGGCGCGGTGGCGGCGGCGCTGGCCGATGCGCATCCCACGGACGCGCATCTGGTGCTGTGCCAGAACACGCTTGCGGCCACGGGCGCGCAGGCGCCCGCGCACATCAAGACAGTCAGCGCTGCGGTGCTACACATTGCGCAGCGGCAGGCGGATGGCTGGGCGTACATGCGGGCGTGACGCGGCTACGCGGTAAGGTCGCCAGCCAGAACAGCAAGGCCGCCACGCTGATGGCCGCGCCCAACACGCACACGCCCCACCAGCCCGCCTGGGCATACACCGCCGTAGACGCGATGCCGCCCAGGCCGCTGCCCACCGCGTAGAACATCATGTATGCGCCCACCAGCCGGCTGTGCGCCTCGGCGCTGATGCTGAAAATCATCGTCTGATTGGTCACGTGCAAGGCTTGCAACGCCACATCCAAGACCAGCACACCCAGCGCCAGCCACCACAGGCTGTGGTCCAGCAGCGCAATGGGCGCCCATGCCAGACATAACAGCACAAGGCCCGCGCCCGTGGTGCGTTGCGCGTAGCCAGTGTCGGCCCAGCGGCCAGCGCGCGCCGCCATCAATACGCCCAGCACCCCCACTAAGCCGAACGCGCCAATGGCCGTGTGCGACAAGCCATGCGGCGGCGCGCTCAGCGGCAACACCAAGGCCGTCCAGAATGTGCTGATGGCGGCGAACATCAGCAGCGCGATCATCCCGCGCACGCGCAGCACGCGTTCGGTGGCCAGCAGCCCATATAACGACCGCAGCAACGCCCAATACGACAGTTGCGCCGCAGGCAATTGCCGGCGCGGCAAGCGGTTGAGCAACACCAGCGACAGCACGGCGGCAAGCAACGCCGACACCAGATACACCGCGCGCCACCCCCACGCGTCGGCCACCAGCCCCGCCACCGTGCGCGCCAGCAGCAGCCCGATCACAACACCGCCCTGCGCCGCCCCCACCACGCGCCCCCGTTCACCCGGCGCGGCCAGCGCGGCGGACAAGGCCAACAGGCCCTGTGTCATGGCCGTGCCAAGCAGGCCCAGCGCCACCATGCCCGTCAACAACCACGGCGTATGGGACGACAGCGCCACCGCCACCAGGGCCAGCATCAACAGCAGCAGTTGCCCGATCATCAAACGGCGCCGGTCCAGCAGATCGCCCAACGGCACGACGAACAGCAAGGCCAGCGCGCAGCCCAGTTGCGTGGCGGTGATGACCACGCCCACCGCCGCCTCATCCATGGCGAATTCGCGGCCGATGGCGTCCAGCAACGGTTGTGCGTAATACACGTTGGCCACGCTAAGCGCGCAGGCCACCGCCAGCAGCAGGACAAGTGAACGGGGCATGGGACGCAGTGCGTCGGATGAGGTCGGCATGGCTGCCCTTTTCTGGTTTTATTACGAAACCAGAATGCTAGATCTAAAGGTTTTATAATGCAACCGCTAAATCCCAGCCGCTTCCGCAGTTTCCGTCTCTGTCCGCTTGCTTTAAGGGTTCGACATGGTCAAACGCACCAGCCTTGAAGGCGCCGCCTGTCCCGTGGCGCGTTCGCTTGATGTCATCGGTGATTGGTGGTCGCTGCTGATCGTGCGCGACGCGTTCGATGGGCTGCGCCGGTTTGGCGAATTTCAGAAAAGCCTGGGCGTGGCCAAGAACATTCTTAGCGACCGGCTGCGCACGCTGGTCGCGCATGGCA
>CAJYKY010000393.1 GCA_913775005.1 uncultured Achromobacter sp. | reverse complement strand
AAGGCGTTCTCGCTGGACGCGGGCCGTGAAGTGCCGGTGTTATCGCTGTACGTCGTGGCCGACCCGGAAACGGGCGAAATTTTTGAATCCGACACGCGCCTGGAACGCGTGGTGGTCCGCGAAAACCTGCGCCACAACATGCTGGACGCGCAGGTCACCGAGGCCAGCCTTGCCGACCCGTCGGCCGAACTGCCCTACGGCCATTGGCTGCGCCCGCTGTGGAAGCTGGCGCAGGCGCTGTCCGCGCAGCGCGAGAACGTGCGCGGCAAGCCCGAGAACAATTCGCGGGTGGAATACAGCTTCTATCTGGACGGCAACCCCGACGATCCGGACACCCCCGTGCGCCTCGTACCGCGCCAGCGCAATGCGCCGCTGGACCGGATGGTGGCCGAATACATGATCCTGGCCAATAACCAATGGGGCGGCTTGCTGCACCAGCATGGCGTGCCGGGCATCTACCGTTCGCAACAGGCCGGCCGCGTGCGCATGAGCACCCAGGCGCTGCCGCACGAAGCTATCGGCGTGCCGCAATACGCGTGGAGCACGTCGCCGCTGCGCCGCTATGTCGACCTGGTCAACCAGTGGCAGCTGATCGCGGCGGTAGAGCACGGCGTGTCCGCGCGCCTGGTGGCTCCGTTCAAGCCGCGCGATGCCGACCTGTTCGCCATCATCGGCGCCTTCGACGCGCAGTACGCAGCCTGGGCCGAATTCCAAAGCGCCATGGAACGCTACTGGTGCCTGCGCTGGCTGAAGCAACACGGCGTGACGCGCACGGTGGCGCATGTGCTGCGCGATGATCTGGTGCGCTTTGCCAACGCGCCGTTGGTGACGCGCGTGGGCGGCATGCCCGAACTCGAGCGCGGCACGGCGGTGGAAATCGACATTCTGGGCATGGACGAACTTGCGCTGGAACTGGACTGCCGCTATGTCGGCCAGGTCAGCCCGGCGCAGGGGTCCACCGAATAGTCCCCAGCGCCCTGCGCCTAGACCGGCGCCGCAAGACCCGCAGCCCCGCCCCTCCAGGCGGGGCTTCTTCATTCCGGCGTCGTACACTGCCTGCAAAAACCAGAACGATACGGAGGACAACATGCGCATTTTGCTGGTCGAGGACAACCTTGATCTGGGCGATGCCGTGGAAAGCAAGCTGCGCTCGGCAGGCCATAGCGTGCAGTGGGTGCACGATGGCGTGACGGCATTGCGCTGGGGCTTGGACGAAACCTGGGATGCCCTGGTGCTGGACATCAACCTGCCAGGCAAGGACGGCTTCACGGTCATCCGCGAATTGCGCGCTGCGGGGCTGGAAGCGCCGGTACTGGTCATGACCGCGCGCGCCGAAATCGAAGACAAGATCGACATGCTGGACCTGGGCGCCGATGACTATCTGGTCAAGCCCTTCGACCTGCGCGAACTTGAAGCGCGGTTGCGCGCACTGATGCGCCGGCCCGCCGGACAGACCAGCAGCACCACCACCTACGGCAACCTGAGCCTGGATCTGGCGGGGCGCAGCGTCATGCTCGCCGGCACGCCGCTGGAACTGGGCCGGCGCGAATTCCGCTTGCTTGAAATCCTGCTGGGCCGCATCGGCCAGACCGTCGCCAAAGAACGGTTGATGAATCAGCTGTTCGATCTGGACGACGGCTCGCTCAACGCGCTGGAACTGTTGATCTCGCGTCTGCGCAAGAAACTGACCGGCGCGTCGATCGACATCGTTACCGTGCGCGGCGTTGGCTATCAGGCCCGCAGTCATGAGCTTTCCTGAAAGCGCCTCGATCCGCCGCCGCGTCTTCACGCTGGGCGTGGTGTTACTGGCTTGCGCGTTGATCGGCCTGGTGTTTTTTCTGCGCGGCTATGCGCAGCGCGCCGCCGAGCAGGCGTTTGACCGGCTCCTGGCTGCGTCGGCGTTGACCATCGCCGGGTCGGTGCAAATCGAAGACGACGGCGGCGTGACCGTCGAGCCGCCCGTTTCGTCGCTGGCCATGCTGTCGAGCGGCGAACGCGTGTTCTACGAAGCGCGCTCGCCCAATGGCCGCCTGATCACCGGCTACGCCGACCTGGCGCCGAACCTGCCGTTGGCCCAGGCCGCCACGCCCGTGTTCGCCTACGTCAGCTATCACGACGAACCTGTGCGCGTTGCCACGGTGGGCCGGCTGATATCGGCCAGCCAGCATGCGGGCTGGGTGACCGTGCGCGTGGCTGAAACGCTGGGCTCGCGCGAAGCGCTGGCCGACGAGATCCTGGGACGCGGCGTATTGCCGCTGGTCGTCGTGTCGCTGGTGGCGCTGGGCCTGCTGTGGTTTGGCGTGCAGCGGGCGTTTTCGCCGCTGGCCGTGCTGGAACGCGAACTGCGCACGCGCGCGCCCGAAGACCTGACGCCCGTCACCACGCCCGTGCCGCGCGAAGTGCGCCGGCTGGTTGAAGCGCTGAACGCGTTCATGCAACGGCTTTCGATCATCATGGATACCTTGAACACCCTGGTCGCCGACGCCACCCATCAAGTCCGCACGCCGCTGGCATCGCTGCGTGCGCAGGCTGAAGTGGCGCTGGATGAAACCGACCCTCAGCGGCTGCGCGAACGCATCGGCCGCATCCATCAGAACGCCACGCACGCCAGCCAGCTGATCAATCAGCTGCTGATGGACGCCACCATCACGCACCGGCTGGGCAAGGGGCCGCTGGAATCCGTGGGCGTGGCCGAAACCATCAACGAAACGCGGCGGCGCATCGGGCCGGTGGAGGCCGAGCGGCTGCGTATCGAAATCGCGCCCGAGGTGCGCCGCGCAAGGCTGGCCGGCGACCGCGTGGCGCTGCGCGAAATGCTGCGCAACCTGGTGGACAACGCGCTGCGCTACGCGCCGGAGGGCACCGTGGATATCCAGGCGACGCCGGTGGCCGGGTTTCGCGTTGCGCTGACGGTGTCCGATCGCGGGCCGGGCATTTCCGACGACGAGAAAGAAGCTGTGCAGCAGCGCTTCACGCGTGGCCGCGCAGGCGAGTCGCAGCCCGGATCGGGGCTGGGGCTGGCGATCGTGCGTTCGGTGGCCATGGCCCACGGCGGTTCGCTGTGGCTACACGACCGCCCCGGCGGCGGCTTGTCGGCGCGCGTCATCCTGCCCTTGCTACAGCAGCAGCCACCGCAGCATGCCAACCTGAATCCGGATTTGAATGCGGCCTCGGATGAAAGCCGGAATCCAAATGCTTCCAGGAAGTCCGCGCGCCGTCTGACGGCTTGGCTGGGCGCGGCCATTGCGGCTGCGCTGCTACTGGCGTCTTCGTCCCTGGACGCCGACGCGGCCACGCTTGAAGAGATCGTCACCCGCTACCCCGCGCCGCAGCCCAGCCCGCGCACGCTGGTGATCGCCGGCCCCACCGACACGCCGGTCGTGGCGCCGCTGATCCAGGGCTTTCAATCGCAACGGCCCGACGTGACGGTGGTGTACCGCGAAATCAGCAGCCGCGACCTTTACGAAGCCACCATCGATGGGCGCCTGACCGATGTCGATGTGCTGATGAGTTCGGCGTCCGACCTTCAGATCCGGCTGGCGAACGACGGCTATGCGCAAAGCTATACGTCGCCATATGCCGCCAAGCTGCCGTCGTGGGCCGTCTGGCGCAACGAGGTCTACGGCTTCACGTTCGAGCCTGCCGTCATCGTCTACAACCCAAAGCGCTTTACCGAAGCCACCGTGCCCCGCTCACGCCAGGAATTGTTGCGCCTGCTTGAACGAGAGCAGGTCAGCCTGCAAGGCCGCGTCGGCACTTACGACATCGCGGCCAGCAGCCTGGGGTATCTGCTAGCGGAACAGGACGAGCTGGTGTCGTCCAACTTCTGGGGCCTGGCCAATGCGATGGGACAGGTGGGCGTGCGGCTGGCGCCCGTCAGCGCGCAGATCCTGGACGCCATCGAAAACGACGAGCTGGACCTGGGCTACAACATCCTCGGTTCGTACGCGCTGTCGCGCCAGGCGGCAGGCAGCAAGATCGGCGTGGTCTTTCCTCAGGACTACGTGCTGGTGCTGGCGCGGTCGGTGCTGATTTCGCGGCGCGCGCCCAGCCCTGACCTGGCGCGCGCGTTGGTGGACTGGCTGCTGTCGCCTGCCGGCCAGCAGGTGGCGTCCAGCCATGCCGCGCTGGGCTCGATCATGGAAGACACGCCGGGCCGCTGGACATCGGAAGCGGTGCTGGCGCGATCCAAGGGCATCGTGCAGCCGGTGGTGCTGAGCCCCGCCTTGCTGGTGGGCCTGGATCAGCGGCGGCATTCGCGCTTCGTGCAGAACTGGGTGCGGCTCGTGACCGACACGCCGAAGCGGCCGTAACCACGGCGCGCTTTCCTGCTCTGGCTGCGGCGCCTGCGGCCAGAGCAGGGATTACCCCTAGCCGCAACCTGTCGCCATGACAGGACGACGACAGACGCCGCCTCCTAAGATGGCCGCAGGCTGGACCGAGATCCCGCTACAGACCATTCCAATCGGAGACAAACACATGCTTGCCAAGTCCCAACTGGCGGCCGCCTGCGCCGCAGCATTCGCCATCGCCACCGGCAGCGCTTTCGCCCAGGCCGTGCCCGCGGGTTACCCGGCCGACTACCAAAAGATCCTGGACGGCGCCAAGAAGGAAGGCAAGGTCGTCATCTATTCGACCACCGACACCAAAGCCGCCGGCCCCATCATCAAGGGCTTCGAAGCGCTGTATCCGGGCGTCAAGGTCGAATACAACGACATGAACAGCACCGAGCTCTACAACCGCTACATCAGCGAACAGGCGGCGGGCGGCAGCAGCGGCGACATCGTCTGGAGCTCGTCGATGGACTCGGCGCTGAAGCTGGCCACCGACTACGCGCTGCAATACAAGTCGCCCGAGATCAGCAAGCTGCCGGCCTGGGCCGTGTGGAAGGATTCGGCCTACGGCACCACGTACGAGCCGGCCGTGTTCATCTACAACAAGCGCCTGATCCCCGCCAACGAAGTGCCCACCACGCACGGCGCGCTGGCCAAGCTGATTGCCAGCCAGCCGGACAAGTTCAAGAACAAGGTCACGACCTACGACATCGAAAAGTCGGCCGTGGGCTTCATGCTGGCCGTGCAGGACAAGGCCAATGACCCCAAGTATTTCGACACGCTCAAGGACATCGCCAAGGGCGGGCTGATCGTGCAGTCGTCCACCGGCACGATGATGGAACGCGTGTCCTCGGGTGAAAACCTGATCGGCTACAACATCCTGGGTTCGTACGCTGAAACGCGCGCCAAGTCGGATCCGTCGCTGGGCGTGGCCTACCCGACCGACTACGCGCTGGTGCTGTCGCGCGTGGCGTTCATCAGCAAGAAGGCCAAGAACCGCAACGCCGCCAAGCTGTGGATGGATTACCTGCTGTCGCAAAAGGGCCAGGAAATCATGGCCAACCAGGCTGACCTGGCCTCGGTGCGCGACGACATCGAAGGCGACAACGATGTGGACGGCATGACCAAGAAGCTGGGCGCCTCGCTCAAGCCGATTCCGGTCAATGAAACGCTGCTGGACTACCTGGAACAGAACAAGCGTTTGCAGTTCATCAAGGACTGGCGCGCCGCAGCGGGCAAGTAAGCCCGCGCGGGACCGGGGCCGCCTGCCACACGGGCGCCCCGTTCCGCCACCACGCGTAGCGGGCGGCACGGCGCCGTCCGCATGACCGCCCCCGGGGCGGCCTCTACCGCACCCGGACGGCGCGACCGTCGCGTCCTTTTCGACAACAGGATTTCCCCATGCAGTCATTGCGCAGAAAATGGCAGTCCCTGCCGCGCGGCGTGGTGGTGTTGATTACAGCATTGGCCATCTATGTGCCGCTGTCTTTCATCATCATCCAGAGCTTTCTATCAGCGCCGTTCTTTGCCCCGTCCAAGGTCTTCAGCCTGGACGCGTTCCGCTTCATCTTTGCGGACCCCGATTTCTACAAGGCGCTGAAAAGCGGCTTCATCCTGGCCTTCGGGCTGGCCATCATCGCCATTCCGCTGGGCGGCATGCTGGCCTTCCTGATGATCCGAACCGACCTGCCCGGCCGCCGCTGGATCGAACCGCTGATCCTGGTGCCGGTGTTCGTGTCGCCGATGGTGCTGGGCTTTGGCTACGTCGTGGCCGCTGGCCCCGTGGGCTTCTTTTCGATCTGGGCGCAGAACATCCTGGGCTTTGTGCCCTGGAACGTCTATTCGCTGACCAGCATCGTCATCATCGCCGGCTTGACGCACGTGCCGCACGCGTACCTGTACATCTCGTCGGCGCTGCGCAGCATGGGGTCGGACGTGGAAGAAGCTGCCCGCGTCACCGGCGCCTAGCCGCTGCGCGTGATGGTGTCCGTCAGCCTGCCGATGGTGCGCCCGGCGATGCTGTACGCGACCGTGCTGCTGTTCTTCCTGGGCCTGGAAGTGTTCGGCCTGGTGCTGGTGCTGGGCGATCCGGAAGGCAACCTGGTGCTGGCCACGTACCTGTACAAGCTGACCAACAAGCTGGGCATCCCGTCTTATCACCTGATGGCCGCCGTGGCCGTCGTGCTGATCTGCATGACGATTCCGCTGGTGATGCTGCAACGCCGCCTGATGCGCACGGCAAACCGTTTCGTCACCGTCAAGGGCAAGGCGTCGCGCGCGCGGCCGCTGCCGCTGGGCAAGTGGCGCTGGGTGGCGGGCGCCGTGGTGGCGTTCTGGCTGCTGGTCACCATCGTGGTGCCGCTCCTGGGCGTGCTGCTGCGTGCCTTCGTGTCCAACTGGGGCATGGGCGTGTCGCTGTTTGACGTGCTGTCGCTGGACGCGTTCCGCACCGTCTTCGCACAACCGAACCTGATCCGCGCCATTGTGAACTCGGTGGCCATCGGTGTGTTCGGCGGTGCGCTGGCCGTGATGTGCTACATGTTCGTGGGCCTGGCCATGCACCGCAAGCCCGACAACATCACGCGCTTCATGGACTACAGCGTGCTGGTGCCGCGCGCCGTGCCCGGCCTGCTCGCCGGCCTGGCGTTCTTGTGGGTGTTCCTGTTTGTGCCGATGTGGCTGGACAACGCGCTGGACGCGGACATGAACGGCTGGCTGTCGGGCTTGCCCTTCGCCGAATGGCTGCGCGAGAACTTCGTGGAATGGCTGCGTGCCATGCGCAGCACGATCTTCAGCGTGTGGCTGGCCTATACCGTTGTGTGGATGGCTTACGGCTTGCGCCTGATCTCGTCCACGCTGCTGCAAGTGGGGCCGGAACTGGAAGAGGCCGCCCGCAGCGCCGGTGCGCGCCGTGGCCAGGTCACCCGCCACGTGACGGTACCGCTGGCCAAGTACGGCCTGATCGGTTCCTGGCTGCTGATGTTCCTGATCTTCGAGCGTGAATATTCCACCGGCGTCTATCTGCTGTCGCCCGGCACGGAAACCATCGGTTCCATGCTGGTGTCGTTGTGGGCCTCGGGCGCCATCGACATCGTGGCCGCGCTTTCCTTCATCAATATCGTTCTGGTCGTGATCGGCCTGGGCATCGCCCTGCGATTCGGAGTCAAACTTCATGATTGAGCTTTCTGTAGAAGACCTGCAC
>CAJYKY010000392.1 GCA_913775005.1 uncultured Achromobacter sp. | reverse complement strand
ACGACGTGCTCAGCGCCCTGACCTGCGCCTACAACCTGCTGGTGGGCGGCATGCTGGCGCCCTTGCCAACGTCAACAACGCTTTTGCGGCCATCGTTGCGGCCAGCCTGCCGGATGGTATCCGGGGCCTGGTGATTGCGGCGGCGCTGGCGGCCATGATGTCCACCGCCAGCGCCACCATGCTGGCGACGTCCACCGTGCTGGCCGAGGACCTGCTGCCCGCCTTGCGCGGAGGCCGCGCCATCACCGACGTGCGCGTGCATCGCCTGCTGACCTTGCTGGCGGGCCTGACGGCGTTGGGCATCGCGCTGGTGGTGGACGACGTGCTCAGCGCCCTGACCTGCGCCTACAACCTGCTGGTGGGCGGCATGCTGGCGCCCTTGCTGGGCGCAATCTACTGGCGCCGCGCCACGACGGCCGGCGCGATCAGCAGCATGTTGCTGGGCTGCTTCACGGCCATCGCTTTCATGGTCAAGGACGGCCTGGCGGCCAACACGCCGATCTACGCCGCGCTGGCGGCGAGCAGCATCAGTTTTATTGCGATCAGCCTGCTTGGGCCGGCCATCGCGGCACCGCGCCGCGACGCGGCCGCCGCGCAGGCCGAGGGGGACTGATCCGGAATCGCCTTCGAATCTTTTCTCGAAGCGTCTTTAGCAATGCTTTTCGAATGACCTTTCACAGGAGTTCCCATGCGCTTTACCCCGGAACGGCTCGCGGCGCTGCGCGCCCAATTTGGCGGTGACAATGAAGCCCGCATTCACGATCCGCAGTTTCTTGCGGTGGCGGCGAACATCATCGACGCCAGCGGCACCCGCAGCGCGCCCTACGCGGGCATGCCCACGCTGCTGGATGCGCCGATGCGGCAGATCGACTGGAACGCGCCCGACTTCGGCGACCTGCAAGTGGCGCTGACCGGCGTGCCGATGGACCTGGGCGCCAGCAACCGCAGCGGCTGCCGCTTCGGCCCGCGTGCGCTGCGCGCCATCGAGCGCGTGGGGCCGTACCACCATGTGCTGCGCTGTACGCCAACGCGCGAACTGCGCGTGGCCGACATTGGCGATGTGCCGATGCAAAGCCGCTATAGCCTTGAACAGTCGCACAAGGACATCGAAGCCGCCTACGCCAAGATTCACGCGGCGGGCGTCATCCCCCTGTCGGCGGGGGGCGATCATTCCGTCACCTTGCCGATCTTGCGCGCGTTGGGGCGCAAGCAACCCTTGGCGCTGATTCACTTCGATGCGCATTGCGACACGGGCGGCCCGTTTGACGGCAGCCGCTTTCATCATGGCGGCCCGTTCCGCCAGGCGGTGCTGGACGGCGTGCTGGACCCTACGCGCACCATGCAGATCGGCATACGCGGCGCGGCGGAATACCTGTGGGAATTCTCGTACGCGTCGGGCATGACGGTGATCCATGCCGAAGACATCGCCACGATGGGCGTGCCGGCCATCATCGCCCGCGCCCGCGAGGTGGTGGGCGACACGCCGGTGTATGTGTCGTTCGACAGCGATTGCCTGGACCCCGCCTTCGCGCCTGGCACCGGCACGCCCGAAGTGGGCGGCGTGACGGTGCGCGAGGCGCAGGCCATGTTGCACGGCTTGGCCGGCATCAACATCGTGGGCGGTGATCTGGTGGAAGTGGCGCCGGCCTACGACGCCACCGCCAACACCGCGCATGCCGGCGCGCAAATGCTCTTTGAAATCCTCAGCTTGATGTGCTTGAAGCATGCCAATCCGGCCGCCAATCGCTTGCAATCGCCTTTCGCTTTGGCGCAAAACGTAATGGAAAGTACATCGCCAACGTAAGCTGAGATTCGCGGCTCTAGTGCAGCGATGGCGGTGCATATGGCCCGTTCAATGCACGGATTTGGTGCACGAATCAAACCGCCTATAGGGCAGGCGCAGCCAGGGTTCCGCGATGTGGGAAGCCGCGCCAGTGCTCGCGCCGCGCGTGAAATAACAGGGGTCGATGACAGGCCTTTTAAGCGGTTACATCTCAAATGTTTCTAAGCCGTCGCGCGGGGCGGCGGCTGCGTAGAATCAGCGCCTCGTCAGGTTTCGCCGCGCTTTCAGCGGCGCCGTTTCATGATTCGTTTTGCGCTCGTTCCTCGCCTGCTTCGCTCGCGTCCGCTGACCAAAGGTTTTCGCTATTTCTATCGCTATACGCGCAGCGGAGCCTATCGCCATAACGAAACACTGTGGCCCCTGGTAAAGGTGCGGCGTCGCGGCGGCGAGCGGCTGGTGGCGTGTGACCTGCTGGGTGTGCGCGGCCCCGCCACGCTGCCGATGGACGAGGTGCCGCGCGATATCGCGGGCGACGCGCATCTGATCCTGAGCGGTCCGTCGGTCGCGCAGATCGACTACTCGCAATGCCGGTTGGGCGCCGTGATGGGCGTGAACGGATCCATCGCGCTGCGGCGCCAGCATCCGTCGTTGCGCTTCGATTACTACGCGATGCTGGACGCAGGTTTCGTCAAGCGCCGCCGCGAACTGGTGGCAGAGGTGCTTAAAGAAGACCTGCTGCTCTTCGTTACGCCCGAGGTCTATCGCTGGATCGCCTTTCTGTTCGATGCCAGCGCCATCCGCTGCCGCATCTCCCTGTTTGAAGAAGTGCATCAGCGCGCGCTAGAACCGCGCGCCGATCCCGACGCGTTGCAAGCGCAGCTGGCCTCTGACCCCGAGCTGGTGCTGTTCGACGCGCATCACGCCGAACATGCGCACGGCTTCAGCCTGAACCCGGCGCGTGGCCTCTTCGGCGGCGGCACCGTCGCGTACACCGCCTTGCAACTGTTGGCCTGGATGGGCGCGCGTACCGTGTACCTGCATGGGCTGGACCTGACATCGGCTGCCGGCCCGCGCTTCTATGAGCAGCCCGGTGCCCAGCTTGCGACCGCACTGGACCGCCAGTTTGCCGGCCATATCGAACCCGCCTTCCGCGCAGCCAGCCGCTTGCTCGCTGCGCGCGGGATCAAGGTCTACAACCTGTCGCCGGGCAGCCGCCTGGGCGACGACGTTTTTGAAAAGCGGCATTGGAGCT
>CAJYKY010000391.1 GCA_913775005.1 uncultured Achromobacter sp. | reverse complement strand
CTGGCTGCATCACTTCTTCACCATGGGGTCCGGGGCCAGTGTGAACTCGTTCTTCGGGATCACCACGATGATCATCTCGATCCCGACCGGCGCGAAGATCTTCAACTGGCTCTTCACCATGTATCGCGGCCGCATCCGCTTTGAAGTGCCGATGCTGTGGACGATGGGGTTCATGGTCACCTTCGTGATCGGCGGTATGACAGGCGTGCTACTCGCGGTGCCGCCGGCCGACTTCGCCTTGCACAACAGCCTGTTCCTGATTGCGCACTTTCATAACGTGATCATCGGCGGCGTGCTGTTCGGGCTGATGGCCGGCATTACGTACTGGTTCCCCAAGGCCTTTGGCTATAAGCTCGATCCGTTCTGGGGCAAGTGCTCGTTCTGGTTCTGGCTCGTGGGCTTTTACGTGGCCTTCATGCCGCTATATGTGCTGGGCTTGATGGGCGTCACGCGCCGCGTGAACCACTTTGAAGACATGTCGCTACAGATCTGGTTCCAGATTGCCGCGTTCGGCGCGCTGCTGATCGCCTGCGGCATCGGCAGCTTCATCATCCAGCTGGTGGTCAGCTACCGCCGCCGCGATCAGCTGCGTGACGACACGGGCGACCCCTGGGATGCGCGCACGCTGGAATGGTCGACGTCGTCGCCGCCGCCTCAATACAACTTCGCCTTCACGCCGCGCGTGCATGACCTGGACGCCTGGTGGCAGATGAAGCAGCACGGCTATGAACGGCCGCAGCAGGGTTTCATTCCGATCCACATGCCGAAGAACACCTGGGCCGGCATCGTGCTGGCGGGCATCAGCGTGGTGATGGGTTTTGCGCTGATCTGGCATATGTGGCCGCTGACCGTGCTGTCGTTCGCGGCGCTGATTCTGGTGTCCATCATTCATACCTTCAACTACAAGCGCGACTACTACGTGCCGGCCGAAGCGGTCGTGCGCGAAGAAGACGCCCGCACCCGGTTGCTAGCGAAACATGTCTGATACCCTGGCCCCCACCCTGCCCGGCGGCGCCCAGCCGCCCGCCGAACCCGTGTTCTACGTCACGGGCGAACATCACCCCCAGAACGGCACGCTGCTTGGCTTCTGGGTCTACCTGATGAGCGACTGCCTGATCTTCGCGTGCCTGTTCGCCACCTACGGCGTGCTCGGGCGCAGCTATGCAGCCGGGCCGTCAGGCGCTGACCTTTTCGACCTGCCGCTGGTTGCCGTCAACACGGCGCTGCTGCTGCTGTCGTCCATCACTTACGGCTTTGCGATGCTGGAGATGCGGCGCAACCGCATCGGCGCCACGCAGCTATGGCTGGCGGTCACGGGCATCCTGGGCCTGGGCTTTTTGTCGCTGGAAATGTATGAGTTTGCGCACCTGATCCACCAGGGCGCCGGGCCGCAACGCAGCGCCTTCCTGTCGTCGTTCTTCACGCTGGTCGGCACGCACGGGCTGCACGTCACGTTCGGCATCATCTGGCTGGTGACGATGATGATCCAGGTGCAAATGCATGGCCTGATCCCCGAGAACCGCCGCCGCCTGATGTGCCTGTCGATGTTCTGGCACTTTCTGGATCTGATCTGGGTGGGCGTGTTCACCTTCGTGTACTTGATGGGAGTACTGCCATGAGCTCGCACATGGACAATCTGGCGGATCGCGGCCATGGCAACCATGGCGGCCATGGGGGTGGGCACGGGGGTAGCCACGATCACCACGATGATAACGGCGCCGCGCACGGCACGCTGAAAAGCTACATCACCGGCTTTGTGCTGGCCGCCATTCTGACGGCCATTCCGTTCTGGCTGGTCATGGATCGCGTCTTCGCCAGTTCCCGCACGACCGCGCTGGTGATCCTGGCGTTTGCCGTGGTGCAGATCGTGGTCCACATCATCTACTTCCTGCACATGGACACCAAGTCCGAAAGCGGCTGGAACATGTTGGCGTTAATATTCACGCTGGTGCTGGTCGTAATCACGCTCAGCGGATCCATCTGGATCATGTATCACCTGAACTCCAATATGATGCCCATGTCGACCCACGACATGCGGAAAATGCCCTGATGGCCGCAGTCAAAGACACCCCTACCCGATCCGCCGACACCCCCCGCAATCCGCGCAGCAAAACCACCCTGGTCATCCTGGGGGTGGTTGCTGTCGCCCTGTTCGCGGGGCTATGCGCCCTGGGCACCTGGCAGGTGCACCGCCTGGCCTGGAAGCGCGACCTGATCGCCCAAGTGAACCAGCGCGCGCATGCGCCCACTACGCCCGCGCCTGATAAGCGCGACTGGCGCGGCTTGAGCTTCAACAACGCCGAATACCGCCACGTGGCCGCCACCGGCACGTTCCAATACGACCGCCAGACGCTGGTGCAGGCCGCCACGGAACTGGGCAGCGGCTACTGGGTGATGACGCCGCTGCAAATGGCCGACGGCGGCACGGTGCTGGTCAACCGGGGCTTTGTGCTGCCGGAATGGCGCAAGCGCCAGGCGAACACGCCGCAAGCGCCTGCCGAAGGCCGCGTCACGGGCCTGCTGCGCATGGGGGAACCGGGCAGCGGCTTCCTGCGCAACAACGATCCGGCCGCCAATCTTTGGTATTCACGCGATTTGCCCGCCATTGCGACGGCGCGCGGCCTGACCGATGTGGCGCCCTACTTCATTGACGCCGACGCCGCGTCCAGCCCCGAGCGCGATCCCGCCAAGGGGCCGGTTGGCGGCCTGACGGTGCTGAGCTTCCCGAACAATCACCTTGTCTACGCGATCACCTGGTACGCGCTGGCGTTGATGATCATTGTCGGCGTGGTGATCTTTGTCCGTGAAGAAAAGCGGGCGCGGGGCAAGGTCTAAGCCAAGCGCATTCGAAGATCACACGCTGAACGCTGAACGCGAAAAGCCACGACGCCCCTCAAGGCGTCGTGGCTTTTTTTCTGCTTAGCAGGCGGGCCAGCGGATGCTGCCGGGTTCGGGGCACGTCCACGACCCTTGCAGCCGTTCGCGGATCTCGCCCAAGGTTTGCTCGACCAGCAATTGGCCGTCGCGGAACACCGGCACCAGCGCGCCGCCTTCGGCCGCCTCGGGCGTCTGCTGATCATGCAGCACATAGCCCGCGTCGGTCTGGTCAACCCGCAAGAGGCCCTTGGCCGACCGCTTGACGCCGGAATCCGTCACCGGGTCCTTCACCAATTCCTGCGGTTCTCCATTGACCTCGGCATACGTCGCCTTCAGCGCCCAGCCGAAGGTGTCGCGCGTCAGGTACTGGTAGGTGTAAGAGCCGATGCCCAACACCACATTGCCCGACGCAAACCCCTTGCGCTCCAACCGGACCAGGATGTCGCGGCCACGGGCAAGCGTGATGGAGTCGCCGTAGATCAGGCCCACGTGCGGATCCAGCAGCTTGTAGCCCCGGTCCGTTACGACGCCGCCGAAGATATCCCACAGGCACGCGACGGCGCCCTTCACTTCCGCTTCGCGCAGGACCTGGCCCACGCCGCCGTTGTCGTCCAGCAGCCAGTAGGCGCCGGTAGCCGCGTCGCGCACGGCTTCAAAGCCCTCGCGGCGCGCAGCGGCCAGCGCAGCAGCGTCCTCCACGCTGGACACATCGGTGCAGAAATAGCCGGTCAGGATCTTCACGGGGTCGCCCGAGTCGGGGCGGAACACGACCTTGGCGTTGCCGAACGGGTCAGGCTGGCGCGCCAGGATCTCGTCCTTCAAGGCGGCCGCAAAGTCCGTCACCACTTGCCAGAAGTCCCACGTGTCCGACACCACCGACACGATGCCGGCCGGGTACACCTGGGTAACCAGGCGGCGGATGGTTTCGATTTCGCCTTCCTTGCTGCCCAGGCACATCACCGAGTGCTCGGTCGCCGGCACCGAGCCGCCCACCAGTTCGCGGTCGGAATCGGCGCCGTAGATGTCTTCCAGATAATCAATCGCCGGGATGGTGTCGGTGCCAGTGAACGACAGCAAGTGGCCCGCGCCGCTCTTACGCGCGTCGTACAGGCCGGACATGCCGCGCATGGAAAAGTCGTGTCCTTGCCAGTTCACGAAGTCCATCGGGCTGCCGGTCAGGCGGGCGAAGTAGGTGAGCAGCTTGCGGTATTCAAACGCGATGGTCGCCACCGTGGACGGCTTCCACGATTCGCAGCTGAACAGGGTTTCGATGTAGGTGACCAGCCACGCAAATTGCGGATGCGTGTTGATGAACGTGACGGGCGGCACGCGGATATCCACACGCGCGCCCTCCGGCACAGACCGGATTTCCAGCGGCAAGTAACCCAGCTCATACAGCGCCTGCAAGTGGTCAACGGTGACGGCGCCCTTGCCCAACGCGTTATCCACACGGCGCTGATACTGGCGCACGGCCACGCCGGCGGGCTTGCCGAAGAACTCCCGGTTAAAGAGGTCGATCAGGATTTCCTTGATGAAGCCTTGCAGGCCGAACCAGACGATCTTGTCGTCGAACAGCTCGGGCAGCACCGGCGCCAGCCGCGCCGATCGCGGCGTGAAGTTGGCCAGGATCTTGTTCGTACCCTTGGGGTACTGGAACGGGTGGCCGGTCTTGTAGAAATCCGCTTGCAGGAAGGGGTTGATGCCGTTCTTGGCGATGACGCGATCGGGAGCGTTCATGATGCGTGTTCCTTCTTGTTCCGTAGTTGCGTACTTGCGTATTTGCGTACTTGCGTAGATTCAGAGATTCACGAGGATGGGCGCGCCTGCGCCTTCGGCCGCCGTCCAGTCATAGGCGGTGAAGATGCCGGCGAAGCGCGCGTTCAACTCGGCCAGGCCCTTGCTGAAGATGCCGTGCGTGACATACAGGTAGAGCGGCTGGCGGGTCTTGTCGGCCAGCGCGGCGGCCAGTTCCAGAAAGGTGCGGCCGCCGTCGCAGATGTCGTCCACCACCAGCACCGGCTGGTTGGGGATGTCGTCCGGCACTCGGGTTTCGGTGATGCGGCCCGTTTGCGGGTCGCGGACCTTTTCGGCGTAACGCACATCGGCCAGGCCCAACTGCTTGGCCAGCGCCTGCACGCGCTTGCGGGCGCCCGCATCGGGGGCCATCAAGGTCACGCCCTGGGCGAAAGCGGGATGGGCGAGCGCGTTCTTCAGAAACGCGCTGGCGTCCACCACGCGCAGACGCTGCAACAAGGCGGGCGTGACGTCGCTGTGCGGTTCCACGATGGTGACCGTGGCGTATTGCTGGTCGTTGATCAGCT
>CAJYKY010000390.1 GCA_913775005.1 uncultured Achromobacter sp. | reverse complement strand
CATCTTGTTGTACGCGCCGCGCAGCTTGAAGCTGAACACCGCTTGCGTATCTTCACGCTTGAGCAGGACCGTGTTGGCAATCCGCGCGGACAGCTGGGGCGCCGCTTCCAGCGGCGACTCGACCGCGACGTCGTAAACCTTCGAGGTCAGGATGCGTTTCAGATAATCAGTGGACATGGACTGCGTACGGGCAAACGGGATCGGGGCTCAAGCGAGCGGCAGGGCGGCCGGGGCAGCCGGGCCGCCGCGGAGCGTGGGCACGATTATTGCAGGGTTTGCGGCCCGCCGCGGCTACACTCGCTGATCATTACTCTCGCTCATCATGGAAGAAAGCCTCTTATCCGCTGTTCACTGGCTCCTGGGGATGCTGGCGCTGCCCTCGGTGGGCCTGTCGGCCATTTTCACGGTCTCTTTGGTATCCGCCACCTTGCTGCCGCTGGGCTCCGAGCCCGCGGTGTTCGGCTATATCAAGCTGGCGCCCGACATGTTCTGGCCTGCCATCCTGGTGGCCACTGCCGGCAATACCGTGGGCGGGGCCATCAGCTACTGGATGGGCTACGGCGCAGAAAAGGCGTACGAACGCTGGAAGGAAAAGCATCCGCACCCGCATCCCAAGGCCACCGAAGGCGGACGCATGCGCGGACGGTGGAATGAACGCGCGCACGACTGGCTGCACCGCATGGGTCCGCCCGCGCTGCTGCTGTCCTGGCTGCCCGCCGTGGGCGACCCGCTGTGCGCCGTGGCCGGGTGGTTGCGGCTGTCGTTCTGGCCTTGCGTGGTGTACATGGCCATCGGCAAATTCCTGCGCTATCTCGTCATGACCGCCGGCCTGCTGTGGTTCTTCCCCGGCCAGATCTGAAACGCTTACGCCCGGCCGCCGCCCCGGATCCCTCCCAGATTCAACGCTGACGCCCCTCTTAAATGGGGACGCTTCATCGCCGTTTTCTGCCGCTTTTGGCGGCGATCCGAGGGGTATTTGGGGTCAAGTCCGGCCAATGACATAAAATAATTTTTTAAGGGCCCCTCTTGCCGCCATGAACGCCCCACTCGCCAGCCACATTTTGAACGGGGCGATGCCGCCCGCAGCGCCCGCGCGATTGCGCGAAATCCCCTACAACTACACGTCGTTTTCCGACCGCGAAATTGTCGGCCGGCTGTTGGGCGATGACGCCTGGAGCCTGTTGTCCGATCTGCGCGGCGAACGCCGTACGGGCCGCTCTGCGCGGATGCTGTACGAAGTGCTGGGCGATATCTGGGTGGTGCGCCGCAACCCGTATCTGCAAGACGACTTGCTTGATAACCCCAAGCGCCGCAAGCAGCTGATTGACGCTTTGCACCATCGCCTGGGCGAGATCGACCGCCGCCGCGAACCGGGTTCGCCCACCGAGGCCGGCCACGATCCGCATCGCGATGAAAAGGTCGTTGGCCTGTTGGCCCGCGCCCGTTCGGCCATTGCCGCGTTTGAGGGCGAGTTCGACCAGACCGCCATGATGCGCAAGCAGGCGCAAAAGGTGCTGGGCCGCATCACCGCCCGCGACAACATCAAGTTCGACGGCCTGTCGCGCGTGTCGCACGTGACCGACGCGACTGACTGGCGCGTGGAATATCCCTTTGTTGTGCTGACGCCCGACTCGGAAGACGAGATCGCCGCGCTGGTCACCGCCTGTATTGAACTGGGCCTGACCATCGTTCCGCGCGGCGGCGGCACCGGCTACACGGGCGGCGCGATTCCGCTGACGTGGAAATCGGCCGTCATCAACACCGAAAAATTCGACAAGCTGGGCAAGGTCGAGTCCTGTATTTTGCCCGGGCTGACCGAGCCCGTGGCCGTCATCCATGCCGGCGCCGGTGTGGTGACCAAACGCGTGTCGGAAGCGGCCGAGGCCGCCGGCTTCGTGTTCGCCGTGGACCCCACGTCCGCCGAAGCGTCGTGCGTGGGCGGCAACATCGCCATGAACGCAGGCGGCAAGAAGGCCGTGCTGTGGGGCACTGCGCTGGACAACCTGGCCTGGTGGCGCATGGTTGACCCGGACGGCAACTGGCTGGAAGTCAGCCGCCTGGACCACAACATGGGCAAGATCCATGACGTGGACACGGCGCGCTTCGAGCTCAAGTGGTTTGACGGCAAGGGCAAGCCCGGCGAGCGTCTGCTCAAGACCGAGCTGCTGGAGATCAAGGGCCGCGTGTTTCGCAAGGAAGGCCTGGGCAAAGACGTCACCGATAAATTCCTGGCGGGCCTGCCTGGCATCCAGAAAGAAGGTTGCGACGGCCTCATCACGTCGGCGCGCTGGGTGCTGCACCGCATGCCGCGCCACACGCGCACGGTCTGTATGGAATTCTTCGGGCAGGCGCGCGACGCCATCCCGTCGATTGTCGAGGTCAAGGGCTACCTGGACGGCGAAGGCCGCGCCCGCGGCGCCATCCTGGCGGGTCTGGAACATCTGGACGAACGCTATCTTCGCGCCGTCGGCTACGCCACCAAGAGCAAGCGCGGCGTGCTGCCCAAGATGGTGCTGATCGGCGATATCGTCGGTGACGACGATGACGCCGTGGCCGCTGCCGCCAGCGAAGTGGTGCGCCTGGCCAACACGCGCCATGGTGAAGGCTTTGTGGCCGTCAGCCCCGAAGCGCGCAAGAAATTCTGGCTCGACCGCTCACGCACCGCCGCCATCGCGCGCCACACCAACGCTTTCAAGATCAATGAAGACGTGGTGATCCCGCTGCCGCGCATGGGCGAATACACGGATCACATCGAGCGCATCAATATCGAACTGTCGACCAGCAACAAGCTCAAGCTGCTGGGCGCGCTGGACGCGTATCTCTGTACGCCGCTGCCGGTGGGCAAGGCCGACGACGCCGACATCGAAAGCACTCGCGCCGAAGTGCTGGCTGACCGTACGCGTCAAGCCATCGAATTGCTGGGCGGCGTGCGCCAGCGCTGGCAATGGCTGCTGGACAACCTGGACCTGCCGCTGGCGCAAGCCCTGCCGCAGCTGCAAGGGCTGGGCCTGGGCGAATTGCAGGGCGCGCTGACCGAACGCCTGGCCGCGCAAGCGACCGCGCGCGTGTTCGACGTGGTTCAGGATCGCACCATCCGCGTGTCCTGGAAGACCGAAGTGCTTGCGGGCCTGCAACGCACGTTCTCGGGCGCGGCCTACAAGAAGATTGTGGACGAGCTCATCGCCATTCATGGCCGCGTGCTGAAAAGCCGCGTGTTCGTGGCGCTGCACATGCATGCCGGCGACGGCAACGTGCACACCAACATCCCCGTCAACTCGGACGACTACGAAATGCTGCGCGAGGCCCATCAGGCTGTGGACCGCATCATGCAGATCGCCCGCGACCTGGACGGCGTGATTTCGGGCGAGCACGGCATCGGCCTGACCAAGTATGAGTTCCTGACGGAAGCCGAACTGGCGCCGTTCCAGGACTACAAGCGCCGCGTGGACCCCAACGGCCACTTCAACGCCGGCAAGCTGATGCCCGGCGCTGACCTGCGCCATGCCTGGACGCCCAGCTTCAACCTGATGGGCCACGAGTCGCTGATCATGCAGCAAAGCGACATCGGCGCCATTTCGGAATCCATCAAGGACTGCCTGCGTTGCGGCAAGTGCAAGCCGGTGTGCGCCACCCACGTGCCGCGCGCCAACCTGCTCTATTCGCCGCGCAACAAGATCCTGGCGACGTCGCTGCTGGTGGAAGCCTTCCTGTACGAAGAGCAGACCCGTCGCGGCGTGAGCCTGAAGCACTGGGAAGAATTCGAAGACGTGGCGGATCACTGCACCGTCTGCCACAAGTGCTACAACCCCTGTCCGGTCGATATCGACTTTGGCGACGTGTCGATGAACATGCGCGCCGTGCTGCGCCGCATGGGCCGCAAGTCGTTCAACCCGGGCACGGCCAGCGCCATGTTCTTCTTGAACGCCAAGGACCCGGCCACCATCAACGCCACGCGTAAAGCGATGGTGGGCGTGGGCTACAAGGTCCAGCGCGCGGCGCATGATCTGTTCTCGGGGCTGGTGAAAAAGCAGACGGCCAAGCCGCCCGCCACGGTGGGCAAGCCGCCGCTGCGCGAGCAGGTCATCCACTTCGTGAACAAGAAGATGCCGGGCGGCCTGCCCAAGCAGGCGGCGCGCAAGCTGCTGGATATCGAAGACGCCAACTACGTGCCGATCATCCGCGACCCCAAGGCCACCACGGCCGATACGGAAGCGGTGTTCTACTTCCCGGGCTGCGGCTCGGAGCGCCTGTTCTCGCAGGTGGGTCTGGCGACGCAAGCCATGCTGTGGCACGCAGGCGTGCAGACCGTGTTGCCGCCGGGCTATCTGTGCTGCGGCTATCCGCAGCGCGGCAATGGCATGACGGACAAGGCCGAGCAGATCATCACCGACAACCGGGTGCTGTTCCACCGCGTCGCCAACACGCTGAACTACCTGGACATCAAGACGGTGGTGGTCAGCTGCGGCACCTGTTATGACCAGCTGTCGGGGTATGAATTCGACAAGATCTTCCCCGGCTGCCGCCTGATCGACATCCACGAATACCTGCTTGAAAAGGGCATCAAGCTGGAAGGCGCCAAGGGCGTGCGCTACATGTATCACGACCCCTGCCACACGCCGATGAAGCTGCAAGAGCCGATGAAGACCGTGCGCGCGCTGGTGGGCGACGAGGCCATCAAGAGCGACCGCTGCTGCGGCGAATCGGGCACGCTGGCGGTCAGCCGCCCGGACATCTCGACGCAGGTGCGCTTCCGCAAACAGGAAGAGCTGCTCAAGGGCGACGCCGCGCTGCGTGGCGATGGCTTCAGCGGCGACGTGAAGGTGTTGACGTCATGCCCGTCGTGCCTGCAAGGCCTGTCGCGCTATGAAGGCGACACCAAGATGGAAGCGGATTACATCGTCGTCGAGATGGCCCGCCATATCCTGGGCGAAGGCTGGATGGAAGACTACGTGAAGCGTGCGAATGCCGGTGGCATCGAACGTGTGCTGGTGTAAAGGGCGGGCAGGGCGCGGAGGGATCCGCGCCGTGCGTCGTGCTATCGCATAAAAAAGCCGCGCCCGGAAAAAGCCGTGCCCCGAAAAGGGCGCGGCTTTTTACTTGGTTCATTCCAGCTTGATGTTCGCCTTCTTGATCACGTCGGCCCAGGCGCTGCGCTCCTGCTCCGCATAGGCCTTGAAATCCTGCGCCGACATCGGCATCGGAATCACGCCCATATCCAGCATCTTCTGCGACACGGCGGGCGTCTTCAACGTGGCGTCCAGGTCCGCCGACAGCTTCTTCACCACGGCATCGGGCACGCCTGCGGGGCCGACCAGGCCCTGCCACGCGTAGGCCGTGAAGTTGGCCACGCCTTGTTCGGCCATCGTGGGCGTATCCGGCAGCACCGATACGCGCTCGGGCGTGGCGGCCGCCAGCACGCGCAGCTTGCCGGCCTTGACGTTGGGCAGGCCCGAGGCCAGGTCGATGAACATCACGTCCACCTGGCCGCCCAGCAAGTCCTGGATAGCGGGCGCGGCGCCCTTGTACGGCACATGCAGCAAGTTGGCGCCCGTGCGTTGCTTGAACAGTTCCAGCGCCAGGTGATGCGGCGAACCGGCGCCCGCGGAGGCGGCCGTCAGCTTGCCGGGTTCTTTCTTGGCGGCGGCCAGCACGTCGTCCACCGTCTTGTACGGCGAGTTGACGTTCACGGCGAGTAGCAACGGAAACTTGGCGATGCCGCCGATGTAGGTGAACTTGGCCGGGTCGTACGACAGCTTGGCGTACAGCGAGGAATTGAAGGCCAGCGTGCCGGAGTCGGCCGTGCCGATCATGTAGCCGTTCGGCTCCGCTTGCGCAATGGCGGTGGCGCCGATGATGGTGGCTGCGCCGGGGCGGTTTTCGACCACGATGGTCTGGCCCAGCGGCTTTTCCAGGCCGCTGGCGACAGTGCGCGCCACGACGTCAGTGCCGCCGCCGGCCGGGTACGGCACGATCCAGCGGACGGGTTGCGTGGGCCAGGATTGGGCGGATGCCGTGGCGGCGGCCAGCGACAGGGCGGCCAGCGCCAACAGGCGCCTTGCGGGGTGGTGCATGGGGTGTCTCCTCGTGCGGGTCTATGTCGAACGCGGCGCGCGCAGCAACACGCTTGCGGTGTTTTGCATACGGACGTCACTGCGCCGTTATTGTCTGCGCCGCTATTTTTGCGCCGCTATTATGCGCGCGATCCCCACGAAAAGGGGGCCAGCGCGGCCCCCGGTTTTCCCGTAGCGCCCAGCGGATCTGCCTGCTGGGTTGGCCGAATGGACTACTGCGGATCGGGGTAGGTACGCGCGCCGAAGATTGCCGTGCCGATGCGCACTTCGGTCGAGCCTTCTTCGATCGCCAGTTCGAAGTCGCCGCTCATGCCCATCGACAAGCGGTCCAGCGACACGCCCGCGATGTTCTCTTCGCGCAGGCGGTCGCGCAATTCGCGCAGCGCGCGGAAGCAGGCGCGGACTTCTTGCGGATCGGGCGAGTTCACGGCCAGCGTCATCAGGCCTTTGACGTGCAGGGTGGAAAATTCGGCGGCGATGCGGCGCAGGAACGGCGCGACGTCTTCAGGCGCCATGCCGAACTTGCTGGGTTCGGTTGATGTCTTCACCTGGACCAGCACGTCCAGCGTACGGCCTTCGTTGAGCAGGCGGCGGTGCAGCGCTTCGGCCAGGTCAGCCCGGTCCAGCGATTGCACCTCGGTCGCGTCGCGCGCGGCGTCCTTGGCCTTGTTGGTCTGCAAGTGACCGATCAGCACCCATTGCAGGCCCTGGCCGGCCAGCGCGGCCGCCTTCTGACGGATCTCCTGTGTTTTGTTTTCGCCAAAGCGCGTCAGGCCCAGCGCCATCGCTTCACGGATCGCGTCCACTTCGAAGGTCTTGCTGACGGGCAACAGGACAACGCTGTCGGCGGGGCGCCCGGCGCGCGCGCAGGCGTCGGCAATGCGTTGCTGGATCTGGGCGATACGCCCGGCCATGGTGTCGTCGGAGGTCATGCAGCTCTCTTGCAAGGTCAGGATGCCCCATAGTGTAGGACGCGCGCATGATCGTTTCGCCACACTTGCCGTGTGCAGCGTTGACCCTGCGTAATTTGCAGGCTTAGAATTTACAGACATTTGTTTATATTTCAATGTTCTAAGCCCTCTGGCGCCGCCCCAGGGCCACCCACTTTCCCCATCCCCCGCCATGTCCAGCGCAGCGCCAGAATACGCCTTTGCCACGCCCTTCCTGAATCCCCCCGCGTCTCCCATCCGTTCCCTCATGCCCTACG
>CAJYKY010000389.1 GCA_913775005.1 uncultured Achromobacter sp. | reverse complement strand
GCCATCCTGCTGTCGATCGCCATGTCTGCGATTGCGGTCGTCGTGTTCTGGTGGGCGCTGCAATTGCAGCTGCCGCTGTTTCGTTGGGGTTGATGCGCCATGATCTCTCAATCTTTGATCGACCTTTGGTACGGCTTCGGCGTTGCGTTCCAATGGCACAACCTGATGTGGTCGTTCTTCGGGGTGCTGGTGGGCAACCTGATCGGCGTGTTGCCCGGTATGGGCGCGCTGTCGGCCATTTCCATCCTGCTGCCGCTCACCTATGTCATGCAGCCCGTGCCGGCCATTCTGATGCTGGCCGGTATTTTCTACGGCTCGCAATATGGCGGCGCTATCGGCGCAATTCTGCTCAACCTGCCTTCGCATCCGCCGCATGCAGTCACCTGCCTTGACGGGTATCCGTTAACCAAGCAGGGCAAGGGGGGAACGGCGCTGGGCATCACGATGATCTGCTCGTTCTTCGCAGCGTCAGTCGGCATCATCGTCATGATCTTTGCGTCGCCGCTGCTTGTGGAAGTGGCGTTCAAGTTCGGCCCGACCGAAATCTTCTCGATCATGCTGCTGGGCTTGCTGGCTGGTGCAACGATGTCGCGCGGCTCTCCGCTCAAGGGCGTGGCGATGACGCTGTTCGGCCTGATGTGCGGCGTGGTGGGCACCGATGTGAATACCGGCACCATCCGCTTTTCGTTCGGCTTGCTGGACTTGTCCGATGGCTTGGAACTCGTCGCGATTTCGATGGGCCTGTTTGGTGTTGCCGACTTCCTGATGAGCGTGAACCGCATGACCATCATCGGCAGCGGCGCCAAGCTGCGCATCCGTGACATGCGCCCGTCGAAGCAGGAACTGAAGACGGCCTTCTGGCCCATGGTGCGCGGTACTGCGGTTGGCACGCTGTTTGGGGCCATGCCCGGCACCGGCCCCACCATCACGACCTTCGTCGCCTATGCGCTGGAGCGCAAGATCTCGAAGACGCCCGAAAAGTTCGGCACCGGCATGATCGCCGGCGTGGCATCGCCGGAAGCGTCGTCGCACTCGAAGACGCAGGTCGACTTCATCCCGACGATGAGCCTGGGCATTCCTGGCGATGCGGTGATGGCGCTGATTCTGGGCGCGCTCTTGATCCAGGGCATTCAGCCCGGTCCGCAACTGATCACCGAGCATCCGGACATCTTCTGGGGTCTTATCGCCAGCTTCTGGGTGGGCAACGTGCTGCTGATGGTGCTGAACGTGCCGCTGATCGGCGTGTGGGTCAAGCTGCTGCAAGTGCCGTATCGCTATCTGTTCCCGTCCGCGCTGTTCTTCATCGCGGTGGGGGTATACAGCACGCAGAACAGTCTCTTCCAGATCTGGGAAGTGCTGGCCTTCGGTGTGATCGGCGCTGTGTTGATGACGCTGGAATTCTCGGTGGCGCCGATCCTGCTTGGCTTCGTGCTGGGGCCGATGGTGGAAGAAAACTTCCGCCGCGCGCTGCTGCTGTCGCGAGGCGATCTCGCGGTGTTTGTCGAACGCCCGATCAGCGCCTGGTTCATCGGCGCCAGCGCTTTGCTGATCCTTGCGCAAGTGTGGGCATTCGTGCGCCGTTCGCGCGACAAGCGCAAAGGCAAGCCTGAAGTTCCGCAGACCGCCGGAACCTGATGGTGTGTGAATGACAACAGCCCGGCTTCATGCCGGGCTGTTTGATTTGTGGGGCGCCATCCTGCATGCTTCTGCTTTCCGAAAGCCTTGCAGAGCCCGTCACCATGCATATTCTTTTTGCCTGCCCCCATCACGACCCGGACGTCTGGGTGCCGCGCCTGGAAGCTTCCATGCCCGGCTGCCGTATTTCGGTCTGGAACCCTGATGGCCCGCCGTCCGGCGCTGAAGTGGTTTTGGTGTGGCGCCCGCCCGCCGAATTGTTCAAGCACGAAACCGGCATCACCACGCTGTTCAATCTGGGCGCGGGTGTGGATGCCTTGTTGAAGATGCCCGAAATCCCCGAGCACGTGCGCATCGTGCGCCTGGAAGACGCGGGCATGTCGGTGCAGATGGCCGAATACGCGCTGTATGCGCTGCTGCGCGTGTCGCGCGATTTCGAAGCCTTTGACGAGGCGCAGGCGCGCCAGCATTGGGACACGCGCGAAGGGTCGGCGCAGTCGGATTGGCCGGTGGGCGTGTTGGGGTTGGGGCAGGTGGGTGCGCGCGTGGCGCAGACGCTGGCTGACTTCGGTTATCCCGTGGCGGGCTGGTCGCGTTCGGGGCGCTCGATACCCAGCGTGGAGTCCTTCGCCGGTGAAGCCGCGCTGCCGGCTTTTCTGGCCCGCACGCGTTTTCTGATCAACGTGCTGCCGCTTACGCCCGACACGCGCGGCATTCTCAACCGCGACACCTTGTCCCAGCTGTTGCCGCATGCGCATCTGGTCAACGTGGGGCGCGGCGAACATCTGGTCGAAGACGACCTGGTGCAGATGCTTGAAGAAGGCGAGATCGACGGCGCCACGCTCGATGTGTTCCACACCGAGCCCTTGCCGAAAGATCACCCGTTCTGGCGCGACCCGCGCGTGCATGTCACACCGCACATCGCAGCGCGCACGTTGCGCGACGAAAGCATTGCGCAAATCGCAGCCAAGGTCGCGCAGCTGATGCGCGGCGAAGCCATCACCGGCGTCGTGGAACGCACGCGCGGTTACTGAGGCGCGATTGGCGTGACGGCCTTTTCCAGCCGTTGATACATCGACGGCAGGCGTTGCGACAGAAAGTCCAACAGCGTCCGCACGGCGGGCATCATGCCCCGCCGTGACGGATAAATGCAGTGCACGATGCCTTCGGGCGATTGCCACTGCGGCAGCACCGGCACAAGCTGCCCCTGGCGCAATTCGTCTTGCGTCGCAATCGATGGCAGCAACGCGATGCCGCGCCCGCGCACGGCGGCTTCAGTCAGCACGATGAAGTCATTGCAGGACAGTTGGGGTTTGAGCTCGATCTGCACCTCTTCCCCCTTGTCATTGCGCAGCGGCCAGCGCACCTCGTTTTGCGGATCGGAAAAGCTCAGCGTGGTGTGCGAGGCCAGGTCCTGCGGCGTGTCGGGGGTGCCGTGGCGCTGCAAATAGCCAGGGCTGGCCACGAGCGTGCCGCGCGCGGTGCCCAGATGACGCACCACCAGTTCGGCATCGGTATCCAGCTTGGTGCGCACGCGCAGCGCCAAGTCCACCCCTTCGCGTATCAAATCCACGCGTCGATTGGTCACCAGCAACTGCACTGAAATTGCCGGCCATGCATCCAGGAATTCCGGCAGCAGCGGCGCAAGCACATCCTGCGCGATTGAAACCGGGCAGCTCACAATGACCGGGCCAGCGGGTTGGGACTGCAATTGCCGCATGGCGTCGTCCGCCGCGCGAGCCGATGCGGCCATTTCACGGCAGTAATGCAGGTAGCGTTCGCCCGCCGACGTCAGCCGCAGCCGGCGCGTGGTGCGCTGTAGCAAGCGCACGCCCAGGCTTTCTTCCAGATGGGAGATCCGTCGTGACAGACGCGATTTGGGAATGTCCAGCGCGCGGGCCGCAGCGCTGAACCCGCCTTGTTCCACGACTTGAGAAAAATAATAGAGGTCGTTTAGATCTTGCATGATTGTTCTATTTTCGGAACGAACAGTTCATCATACCCCGGTTTATGTGTGCAATGAACCGGTCTACAGTGACGCCATGCATTCGGGATCTGCCAACGCCATCCGGCGAAAGCCCCGCCCACCAAGCGTGTTGAAGCGATGGGCATGGCGCTGACAGATCCTGGCCGCCCGCTCAAGGCGGGCCACCCTTTGGAGAGTTCTGTCATGAAAACCCTGGTTATCCTTTCTTCGATTCTCGGCGACCGTTCGCACAGCAAGCAATTGGCCGATCACCTGATTGCGCGAGTCAAAAGTGCCAATCCGGCTGCGGTCATCAACGTGCGCGATATCGGCGCGCAACCGATTCCTTACTTCGACGGCAACACCGCCGGCGCGCTGTTCACGCCGGCTGATGCTCGCACTGTAGAGCAGCAACGTTTGGTTGAACTGAGCGACACGCTCGTCGCCGAAGTGATGCAAGCCGATCGGATCGTGTTCGCCGTGCCGGTCTACAACTTCAACCTGCCCGCGCAATTCAAGAGCTATCTGGACCACCTGGCGCGCGCTGGCGTCACGTTCCGTTATACGCCCGAAGGCGTGCCGGAAGGCTTGATCAAGGGTAAACAGGTGTTCGTGCTGACGGCGCGTGGCGGCAAGGCCGAAGGCACGCCGTCCGACACGATGACGCCGTATCTGCGCCAGATGCTGAGCTTCCTGGGCATGAACGATGTCAACTTCATCGCCGCCGAAGGCATGGCCATGGGCGAAGTCGCTGCACTGGAAGGCGTGACGGTGGCCAAGCAACGTATCGACGAGCTGTTGCAAGACACGGCGCAGACCGATCTGGCAGCGTAATAGCAGGCGGATCGTCGACACAAAAAAAGGCGAGCCTTGGGGCTCGCCTTTTGTTTTGCCGCTGGGGTATTGATTGCGGCTCGGGCAACCGCAGCAGCACGGCGCTAGCGTTCAGTCGCGCAGGCGCTTGATCAGGCTGGACGTGTCCCAGCGGCCGCCGCCCATCTTCTGCACGTCGCCGTAGAACTGATCGACCAGCGCCGTGACGGGCACGCGCGCGCCGTTGTTGCGAGCCTCGGCCAGCACCAAGCCAAGATCCTTGCGCATCCAGTCCACCGCGAAGCCAAAGTCGAACTTGTCGTCGACCATCGTGCTGCCGCGATTTTCCATCTGCCAGCTTTGGGCGGCACCCTTGCTGATCACGTCCAGCACCAGCTTCATGTCCAGGTCCGCCGCCTGACCAAAGGCCACGGCTTCCGACAGCCCTTGCACGAGGCCCGCTATGCAGATCTGGTTGACCATCTTGGCCAATTGACCCGCGCCCGGCGCGCCCACCAGTGTGACGGCACGGCCGAAGCACTGCGCGACGGGCTTGATGGCGTCGAACACGGCAGGCTCACCGCCGCACATGACGGTCAGTGCGCCATTGACGGCGCCGGCCTGGCCGCCCGACACGGGCGCGTCCACGAAATTCAGGCCCAGGGTCTTGGCTTGCGCGTAGAGTTCGCGGGCGACATCGGCCGAAGCGGTCGTGTGGTCGACGAACACGGCACCGGGTGCCATGCCGGCGAATGCGCCGTCGGGCCCCAGCACGACGCTGCGCAGGTCGTCATCGTTGCCTACGCAGGCAAAGACGATCTGCGCGCCGGCGACGGCTTCACGCGGGGTCGGCGCATGGCTGCCGCCGAACTCCGCCACCCAGGCTTGCGCCTTGGCCGGCGTGCGGTTGTAGACGGTCACGTCGTGCCCGGCACGGGCCAGATGGCCCGCCATGGGCAGACCCATGACGCCCAATCCAAGGAATGCGACTTTCTGGGCTACAACCGCGTCGTAGCTCTTGGTACCGATCGTTGCCATGCAGGGAACTCCGCTCTATGTGGGTAAGGTCAGTCTGAGGACACTAACCTTAACGCAATCAATAGCCGGCGGCGAGTCCATCGCGACGGCTGTCGCTGGCGGCCACATAGCCGTCCACGGCCGGGTCGCCCAGCCGCCAGATGAACTGGCCGGAGCCGAAGTCCATATAGGGGTCGTCCAGGCTTTCCAGCACATGACCGCGTGCGCGCAAACCTTGCGCCACGGCAGGCGTCAGGCCCGGTTCGGCATCTATGGCTAAGCCGTGGTTCCATTTCCATCGCGGCGCATCGCAGGCGGCTTGCGGCTGCTGGCCGTAGTCAAGCATGCGCACCAGCGTCTGCACCTGCCCTTGGGGCTGCATGTTGCCGCCCATCACGCCAAAGCTCATGACGGGCGCGCCGTTGCGCATTAAGAAGCCGGGGATGATCGTGTGAAAGGGGCGCTTGCCGCCCGCGACGACGTTCGGATGATCGGGTCGGGTGCTGAAGCAGTGACCGCGATTCTGCAAGCTGACGCCGGTGCCGGGCACCACAACGCCGGAGCCAAAACCCATGTAGTTGGACTGGATGAAGCTGACCATCATGCCGTTCTTGTCGGCGGCCGTCAGGTACACGGTGCCGCCTTGCGGCGCATGGCCCGACGCGAAGGCCTGCGCGACCTGCGAGTCGATCAGGCGGGCGCGTTCGGCCAGATAATCGGGGCGCAGCATCTGCTCGGGCGTCATCTGCATGTGGCGCGCATCGGCCACGTGGGCGTAGACGTCGGCAAACGCCAGCTTCATGGCTTCAATCAGCAGATGCTGGGTGTCCGGGTGATCGATCGGGCGCGAGGCCACATCGAAATTCTGCAAGATGCCCAGCGCAATCAGGGCCGCGATGCCCTGGCCGTTGGGCGGGATCTGATGCAGCGTGTGGCCGCGATACGTCTGGCTGATGGGCGTGACCCATTCAGGTGTGTAGTTGCGCAGGTCGGCCAGCGTCAGGGCGGCATCATGGGCTTGCGCGTGTGCGACCAGCTTGTGGGCCGTCTCGCCTTCGTAAAAATCACGGCCGGCGGTGGCGGCAATGCGTTTGAGCGTTGCCGCAGCGCCGGCCAGCACGAAATGTTCGCCCACATGCGGCGCCCGGCCGCGGGGCAGAAAATGGTCGGCGAAACCGGGTTGGGGTTGCAGCACGTCAGCCTGCGCCGCCCATTTTTCGCGCACCATGGGCGATACCGCAAAGCCGCGTTCGGCATAGTCGATGGCGGGCGCCAATACATCCGCGAACGCCAGACCTCCCAGCTTTTCATGCAGCGCGGCCCAGCCCGCGACACAACCCGGCACCGTGACGCTGTCCCAGCCCCGCGTCGGAATCACACCCTGATGCTTGCGGCGGAAGTAGTCGATATTCCAGGCGGCGGGCGCGGGGCCCGAAGCGTTCAAGCCGTGCAGCCTGGATCCGTCCCAGACGATGGCGAAGCAATCCGAACCCAAGCCGTTGCTGACGGGTTCCGTCAACGTCAGCGTCGCTGCGGCGGCAATGGCAGCATCCACGGCGTTGCCGCCCTGGGCCAGGATGCGTAGTCCCGCCTGCGCAGCAAGCGGTTGCGAAGTGGCGACTACGTTGCGGGCGAACACCGGAGTCCGGGTGGTGGAGTAGGGGTTGTGCCAGTCGAAATTCATGCCGAATCGTCGCGTGGGGTAAACCCGTAGCTTAACGTAGATAAATCGGAATCAACTGCACTCGGTAATGCGCGGTAGCGTCTGGTAGCTTTCGTCTTGCGCCGTACCGATGGCACGCGCAAAGAAAAACCCCCGGGCAAGCCCAGGGGTTTCTTTCAGACTCAGGCTGCCACCACGGGGGCGGCAGGCCTGGGATCAGTCTTCTTCGACGAAGGTCTCTTCGCGCTTCTTGCGGATGGCCGGCAGGGCCACCAGGATCACCAGGAACACAGCCACGGCCAGCAACGAGGCAGACAGCGGACGCGTCACGAAGGTGGTGAAGTCGCCACGCGACAGCAGCAAGGCACGGCGGAAGTTTTCTTCCATCATGGGGCCCAGAACCAGGCCCAGCAGCAGCGGTGCACCTTCGCACTTCAACTTCGACCACACATAGCCCACGATACCGAACATGGCCGTTGTGAAGATGTCGAACGCGTTGTAGTTAAGTGAGTACACCCCGATCGTGCAGAACACGAGAATCGCCGGGAACAGGATGCGGTAGGGCACCTTCAGCAGCTTGACCCACAGGCCGATCAGCGGCAGGTTCAACACCACCAGCATCAGGTTGCCGATCCACATCGAGGCGATCAGGCCCCAGAACAGCTCCGGGTGGCTCGTCATGACTTGCGGGCCGGGCTGGATGTTGTGAATCGTCATTGCGCCGACCATCAGCGCCATCACGGCGTTACCCGGGATACCCAGGGTCAGCAGCGGGATGAACGAGGTCTGCGCTGCAGCGTTGTTCGCCGATTCCGGGCCTGCCAGGCCGGCCGGGTGGCCCTTGCCGAAGCGTTGCGGATTCTTCGAGATCTTCTTTTCCAGCGTGTAGGAAGCGAAGGACGACAACACGGCGCCGCCGCCAGGCAAGATGCCCAGAGCCGAACCCAGGGCCGTACCGCGCAGCACGGCGGGATACGATTCCTTGAATTCCTGCTTGTTCGGGTACAGCGAACCGATCTTGTCGGTGATGTCGACGCGGTTTTCCTTTTGCTCGAGGTTGGTCATGATTTCGGCAAAGCCGAACACGCCCATGGCCACGATGGCGAAGTCGATACCGTCTTGCAGTTCCGGCACGCCGAAGTCAAAGCGGGCAACACCCGAGTTCACGTCGGTACCGACCATGCCCAGCAGCAGACCCAGGATGATCATCGCGATAGCCTTGGGCAGCGAGCCCGAAGCCAGCACCACGGCGCCAACCAGGCCCAGGCACATCAGCGAGAAGTATTCGGCAGGACCGAACTTGAACGCGACTTCCGCCAGCGGAGGTGCAAAGGCAGCCAACAGCAGCGTGGCCACGCAACCTGCGAAGAACGAACCCAGTGCAGCGATAGCCAGCGCGGCGCCAGCACGGCCGTTACGGGCCATCTGGTGACCGTCCAGCACTGTCACCACCGCGGACGTTTCCCCTGGCAATGCCACAAGAATTGCCGTGGTCGAACCGCCGTATTGGGCGCCGTAATAGATACCCGCCAACATGATCAGGCCGGCCACCGGGGGCAGCACGTACGTGATCGGCAGCAGCATGGCGATGGTCGGAACGGGCCCGATACCCGGCAGCACGCCAATCAGCGTACCCAGGATGCAGCCCAGCAGTGCGTAAAGCAGGTTCTCGGGCGTGAACGCCACCGAGAAACCCAACATCAGGTTGTCAAACAATTCCATGACCGGTTGCTCCTTAGTTCATGCCCAGAAAGGACGGCCACAGCGGGAAGATCAGCCCCAGCCCCTTGACGAATGCCAGATACGAGAAGATCACCAGGAAGATACCGTTAGCAACGGCGACCTTCAGGTTGAACTCGTGGCTGGCCAGGCTGCTGACGACAACCAGCAGGAACACCGAGATATAGATACCCAGCAGTTTGAGGATCAGGCCATACATGACCACCGACCCGACCACCAGGAACACGATGCGCCAGTCGAACTTGTCGACGTGCGTTTCCTGGGCTTTCTTGGACAACGAGCCAAGCAGCACGATGGCGCCCAGCAAAGCCAGAACAATGCCTAGCCAGAAAGGAAAGTACCCTGGACCCATTCGGGCGGCAGTACCCATTGAGTAGCTGCTGGCTTGCCAGGCGAATCCCAGCCCAAGGGCGATGAACATCACCCCAGACCAGAAGTCCTGTCGATTGCGTAGCTGCATGATTGGTTGGCTCCTGTTTACAGCATGTAGATAAAAAAGTTTGTAGCCGGATGGGAACTCACCGAAAGGCGAGTGACAGGCACAAAAAAGGCACTTCGGGGTGCCATTAGTTCTTCTGAAAGCGACGACGTGGTTTCTTGAAAGGGCGAATGGTAATGGACGCCTGCCACGCTGCAAACCCTGTAAGCTCGGTGAAAGGCTGGGGTTTTCCCTAGAATTCGGGAACTCCCGACCCCCAGATGTAACGACGCAACCCGATTGAGGGTTTTTTGAAAGCTAAGTGAAAGTTTATAGAAAGAAATGCGAAAGCCAGATCGGCCGGATGCTGGGATTTTGGAGGAGGGGAACTGCTGATGCGGGTTCGTAACCGGTCAGCAAGTGGTCAGCATTGCACTGCCAAGTTCCTTGAGTGGATTTCCTACTGAATATTGCCGGGTTTCTCACCTTGCGTGAAGAGGCCCGATCGAACCCAGGATGGTTTACGATAGCGCCCATGCTGCAAGATCTAGACCAACTCGCCGCCCGAATCGGGCAACTGGTGCATCGCACCCGCCAACTCCACGCAGAGCGTGACGCGTTGCGCCTCCGCCTGAACGAATTCGAAGCTGAGCAGCGTGCGCTCAAGCAACGCGCCGCCGAGCGCGAGGCCGATATCGTCACGTTGCAAAGCAAGCTTCAGGATCACGACGGCGCGGTCACCGCCATGCTTGAACAGGCACAGCAGGCCGAAGTCGCCTTGCGCGAACAACTCGCCCGCGAAACCGCCGAGCGTCAAGCCCTTGAATCGCGTTTCTCTGCACGGGAAGCCGAACTGCAAGGCAACTTGCACTCTCGCGACACTGAACTACAGCGCTTGCGCGTCGCTGCCGCCGCAGCGCGCGAGCGTATTGACGCCGTGCTGGCCCGCCTGCCGGGTGCACCGTCTGGAGAGCAACACTGATGGAACGCGTAGATGTCACCATACTGGGGCGCGACTATTCCCTGGCCTGCTCCGCTGAAGAAAAACCCACGCTGATGGCTGCCGTGCGCCATGTCGATCAGCTCATGCTGCGCATCCAGGGTACGGGCAAGATTTCCAGCAACGAGCGCATCGCCGTGATGGCTGCATTGCAAGTTGCTGGCGAGCTGCTCGCCATGAAAGCGCCCGACGGTCCGCTGGGTGGTTTGGCGGTCGGCGACTTCAAGAGTAGAATTGAGGACATGAACGCAGTACTCGATGACGCCTTATCGGGTCAGGAAAAACTGCTCTGACCGTTCATAAAGCTGTATTCAAGAATTTTCAGTTTGTCCCTGCCGTGTTCGTGACTAGGCCATACATTCTCTGAACCTATGTCTTTTGGCATATTGGTTGCGGGAGTGCAGAGCTGGAGTGATTGTCTCTCGTAGACGAACCCGACGCTCTTCGGAACGCGACCACCTTGAACCTCAGGGTTCGAGATGCCGGCCTTGACGGCACAGGCGGGGCATTTACCCAGCGGGCCTGCATTGACGCAGGTCCGCGCCGGGCTTCCCACTCCCCCCGCTCTTCTCTTAGTACTCCCCCTCTTTGTCCTCTTTCCTAGGACCAGTCCATGTTCAAACACCCTGTTTTTTCGCTGACGAAACTCGGCGCAGCGTGCGCAGCCGTGGCCGCTATCGCCGCCGTTCAACCTGCGATGGCGCAAACGTCAGCCCCTGCCACCACGTCGGCAGAGACGGAATCGTCCACGAACCGCGCGCCGGAATTGACTTTGCAAGCGACGGCCTCGTCCGAAGTCAAACAGGACACCGTCCGCATTTCGCTGTCGGCAGAAGTTGAAGCGCAGGATCAACCCGCCGCTGGCAAGAAGTTGACCGCCGCGCTGGAAGACGCCGTCAAGCGTGCGCGCGACACGAAGGGCGTGGAAGTCCGCACGGGTGGCTTCAACGTCTGGCCCAACACCAACAACAAGGGAAAGATCGCGTCGTGGCGCGGTCAGGGCGAAATCGTTCTTGAGTCGAAAGACTTCGAAGCGGCTGCGGCCTTGGCGTCCAAGCTTTCAGACAAGACCGCCATTTCCAACATCAGCTTCTCGCTGTCGCGCGAGGCGCGCGAAGCCGAAGAACGCAAACTGCTGAAAGAAGCCGCGCAAGCGTTCAAGGATCGCGCTTTGGCCGCGGCAAATGCCTTCGGCTTTTCTGGCTATCGCCTGTCCAAATTGGAACTGGGCGGCTCGGGCGGCCCGATGCCCATGCCGCGCATGATGGGCGCCGCCGCCATGGCCAAGGACGCGTCCGGCGGATTCAGCCCGGACGTCCCGCTGGAAGCGGGAGACGTCACGGTCAGCATCGCCGTTAACGGGACGATCGTTTTGCAGTAAGGCTGAACATGATGGCGCCCAGGGCGACCATCGGCAGGGACAGCCACTGTCCCATGCTCAATCCACCCGCGAGCAGACCCAGGAAGTTGTCGGGCTCGCGGGTGAATTCCACCAGGAAGCGGAACGTTCCGTATCCCATCAGGAAAAGCCCGCTCACTTGCCCAAGCGGACGCGGCTTGCTCGAAAACCACCACAGCAGCACAAACAGCACGATGCCTTCCAGGCCCAGCTCGTACAGCTGAGACGGATGGCGCGCCAGCCCATCGCCGCTGTCGGGAAACACCATCGCCCACGGCACATCGGTCGGGCGGCCCCACAATTCGCCATTGATGAAATTGCCCAGGCGCCCGAATCCCAAACCTAGCGGGATCAGCGGGGCGATGAAATCGCTGATGGCAAAGAACGGCAGCTTCTTCTTTCGTGCAAACAGCAGCATGACGATGATGACGCCGATCAGGCCACCGTGAAACGACATGCCGCCTTGCCACAGATAGGCAACTTCCAGCGGATGGGCCAGGTAATACGAGGGCTTGTAGAACAGCACATAGCCCAGCCGGCCCCCCAGCACCACGCCCAGCACGCTATAGAAGATCAGGTCTTCAAGATCGCGCACATTCAGCGACGTGGTGTGGCCGCTGGTGATGCGGCGGCGGCCAAGTACGTAAACCAGGGCGAACCCCGCCAAATACATCAAGCCATACCAGTGGATGGCCAGCGGCCCGATCTGAATGGCCACGGGGTCGAATTTTGGATATTGCAGCATGTTCTGCCCGACACAATAAAGTTGAATGATAATAACCGGCGAGCACTGAAGATTCGCATGCATGCAAGCGAGCCAGCTTCCCGGGTGCGTTCGACATGTCCGCGCCCCGACGCCGACAGGAGAGACAGACCATGCCGAACAACGAACGTTCCCGCCACATCACTCATGGTGTCGCACGCGCGCCCAACCGCGCCATGTATTACGCGCTGGGCTACAAGGAAGCCGATTTCGATAACCCGATGATCGGTGTGGCCAACGGCCATTCCACTATCACTCCCTGCAACAGCGGCTTGCAGCGCCTGGCCGACGCGGCCATCGACGCCATCCGCGCATCCAGCGCCAATCCCCAGGTCTTTGGCACACCCACCATTTCGGATGGCATGTCCATGGGCACCGAGGGCATGAAGTATTCGCTGGTATCGCGCGAAGTCATCGCCGACTGTATCGAGACCGCCGCGCAAGGGCAGTGGATGGACGGCGTGGTGGTCATTGGCGGCTGCGACAAGAACATGCCCGGCGGCATGATCGCGCTGGCGCGCAGCAACGTGCCGGGCATCTACGTCTATGGCGGCACGATCAAGCCCGGGCATTACAAGGGCAAAGATCTCACCATCGTGTCGGTATTCGAAGCGGTGGGTGAATACACCATGGGCCGCATGCCCGAGGCCGACTTCAAGCAGATTGAAAAATGCGCGATCCCGGGCTCCGGATCCTGTGGCGGCATGTACACCGCCAACACCATGAGCTCGGCATTCGAAGCCATGGGCATGAGCCTGCCGTATTCCAGCACGATGGCTAACGAAGACGAAGAGAAAGTCGTGTCGGCGGCAGAGTCCGCGCGGGTGCTGGTCGATGCCGTCCGGCGCAACCTGCGGCCGCGCGACATCATCACGCGTGAATCGATCGAAAATGCGGTCTCGGTCATCATGGCGACGGGCGGCTCCACCAATGCCGTGCTGCATTTCTTGGCGATCGCGCATGCCGCAGAAGTGCCATGGTCGATTGATGACTTCGAACGCATCCGCAAGCGCGTGCCGGTGTTGTGCGACTTGAAACCGTCGGGCAAGTACGTCGCTACCGATCTGCATCGCGCTGGCGGTATTCCGCAAGTCATGAAGTTGCTGCTCAACGCCGGCTTGCTGCATGGCGACTGCATCACGATCAGCGGCAAGACCATCGCCGAAACCCTTGCCGACGTGCCGGATACGCCGCGAGCGGATCAGGACGTCATCATGCCGGTTGACCAGGCTTTGTACCCGCAAGGGCACCTGGCCATTCTGAAGGGCAATCTGTCGCCCGAAGGGTGTGTGGCGAAGATCACCGGATTGAAGAACCCGGTCATGACGGGTCCGGCGCGCGTGTTCGATTCCGAAGACGACGCCATGACGGCCATCATGGCCCGGCAGATCAAGGACGGAGACGTGGTGGTCATCCGGTACGAAGGTCCCAAGGGCGGTCCGGGCATGCGGGAAATGCTGGCGCCCACGTCGGCGCTGGTGGGGCAAGGCCTGGGCGAAACGGTGGGGCTCATCACCGACGGCCGCTTCTCTGGCGGCACCTGGGGCATGGTGGTCGGCCACGTGGCGCCGGAAGCGTTCGTGGGCGGCCCGATTGCCCTGATTCAAGAAGGCGATTCGGTTACCATCGATGCCCACAAGCTGCTGTTGCAGCTCAATATCAGCGACGAAGACCTGGCGGCTCGTCGACAGGCCTGGGTTCAACCCAAGCCGCGTTATACACGCGGTGTGCTCGCCAAATTCGGCAAGCTCGCCAGCACCGCGAGCCGTGGGGCAGTAACCGATGCATTTGAAGATTAGTGTGTGGCTGGCCGTGGCCGGCGTCTTGAGCGCCGGCGTGGTCCAGGCGCAAACCACTGGCCTGGACCTGGCCAAGAGCAAAGCCTGTATGGCCTGCCATCAAGTCGAAGCCAAACGTGTGGGGCCGCCGTTGCAAAGCGTGGCTGAACGCTATGCGGGGCAGGGCGACGCCATGGTGGATTATCTGGCCGGCAAGATTCGCGGGGGCGGTCGAGGGGCGTGGGGCGCCGTACCCATGCCCGCTCAAACCCACGTCAACCAAGAGGACGCGCGCTTGTTGGCCGAATGGATCTTGTCCTTGGCGCCGCCCAAGCAGTAGTCTTATTTTCCATTCCCCGAACCCAATGGCGGGGGCGCCGGCCGCAAGTCGCGGCCGACTACAAGAAAGGAATCGTCATGGCAGAACAACCCTCTCCGGGCAATGAAGTCGCCGTTCTCGGCGGCGGCTGCTTCTGGTGCGTGGAAGCAGTCTTCACCGACCTGCGCGGCGTCGTCAGCGTGTTGCCCGGCTATAGCGGCGGACACGTCGACAACCCCAGCTACGAACAGGTATGTGGGAAAGACACCGGCCACATCGAAGTGGCGCGAGTTGAATTCGACCCGGCCGAGCTGTCATACAGCGATCTGCTGCGCGTCTTCTTCGCCACGCACGACCCGACCACGCCGGGCCGTCAAGGCAACGACATCGGCCCGCAGTACGAATCCGCCATCTTCTGGCAAAACGAATCCCAGCGCGAACAAGCGCAGGCGGTCATCGCTGAAGTTGAGGCGCAACAGGTCTACGACGCGCCGATCGTCACGAAGCTGCTGCCGCCCGCCAAGTTCTGGCAGGCCGAGGACTATCACAGCAACTATTTCGCGCTGCACCCCGAGCAGGGCTATTGCCAGTTCGTGATTGCGCCCAAGGTCACGAAGTTCCGCAAGCAGTTCCAGGATCGCCTGAAGCGCTAGTGTAGGAATGCCCGTTCGCTTTGTCGAACGGGCAAAAAAAACCTCACCTTGCGGTGAGGCATCAAGACCAGCGCCCGGCCTTGAGCCGGCACGCTGGCAGGGGAAGGGCTTAGTCGACGCTCTTGACCACGCCGCGGCGCATTTGATCAAGTTCAATCGATTCGAAAAGCGCCTTGAAGTTGCCTTCGCCGAACCCGTCATTGCCTTTGCGCTGAATGATCTCGAAGAAGATCGGGCCGATCTGGTTTTCGGTGAAGATCTGCAAGAGCAGGCCACCGCCGGGGGCGCCATCCAGCAGAATACGGTTCTTTTGCAGACGCGCCACATCTTCGCCGTGGTTCGGCAGGCGGCGGTCCAGCAGTTCGTAATAGGTTTCGGGCGTGTCCAAAAACACCACGCCGGATTCACGCAGCGCCTCGATGGTGCTGTAGATGTCATCAGTGGCCATGGCGATATGCTGAATGCCCTCGCCACGATACAGGTCCAGATATTCCTGGATCTGGCCTTTCTCTTCCGTGCCTTCTTCGTTGATGGGAATGCGGATGTTGCCGCAAGGCGAGGTCATGGCCTTGGACTTCACGCCCGTCACCTTGCCTTCGATATCGAAGTAGCGCACTTCGCGGAAGTTGAAGAGGCGCTCGTAGAATTCCGACCATTCCGCCATGCGGCCCTTGTGCACGTTGTGCGTCAGGTGGTCAACCAACGTCAGGCCTGCGCCGCGATGGTTCAGGTCGGCCTGCGCGTTGCCCGGATCCACCGGCACGAAATCCACGTCATAGATGCTTATGTCACCAATGCCGCCGTGGCCTTCCTTGCCGGTCCAGCGGTCGACCAGGTAAATCAGCGAATCGCCAATACCCTTGATCGCGGGAATGTTCAGTTCCATCGGGCCGCTGTGCGAGTCAAAGCCCCAGGCGCCCAGTTCCAGCGCGCGCTTATAGGCGGCATTGGCGTCTTGCACGCGAAAGCCAATTGCACAGATCGACGGGCCATGCAGACGCGCGAAGCGTTGAGCAAACGAATCGGGTTCGGCGTTGATCAGGAAATTGACGCCGCCCTGACGGTACAGCGTCACGTCTTTGTGACGGTGCTTCGCAATGGCTTTGAAGCCCAGCAGCTCGAACACCTTGCGCAGCGCGGCGGGGTCCGGCGCGGCGTACTCGATGAATTCGAACCCGGCGGTGCCCATCGGATTGTCCCAGGGTTGGAAAGCGCTGCTCATAAGTCTGCTCCCTTGCGTCATTTTTCAAAACGACCCGTTCGTCGAGTCTAGGCGGAGATTGTAGGAAGGAACGGCAGGCAGACAATTGCAAAGATGGCTTGGGTAGGCTGGGTTTGAGCAATAATATTGCCCATCATTGAAATTTCGGGGCAATAAATGTCTGACATCGAGCTTGATAGGACAGATCTAAGGATTTTGGCTGAACTGCAACGCGATGGACGGCTAAGTAATCAGGAACTGGCCGACCGCGTCTCGCTATCCCCTAGCCCTTGCCTGCGCCGGGTCCGGCGTCTGGAAGAGAAGGGGTTCATCAAGAAGTATGTCGCGCTGGTCGATGCCGAAAAGGTCGGCCTTGGCTTGTTGGCGTATGTGAACATTCGCCTGAACAAGCATAGCGGCTCCAGCCACGCGCCGATGAGCGACTTCGCCCGGGATGTGCAGCTGTGGCCGGAAGTGGTGGAGTGCTACGCGATGTCAGGCGACATGGACTATCTGCTGCGCATCCAGGTCGCAGACCTGGCGCATTTCTCCCGCTTCGCAATGGACACCTTGATGCGACACCCGGCCGTGGTGGACATGCGGTCATTCTTTGCGCTTCAGCAGATTAAAGAGACGACCGAGCTGCGGCTGTAGGGCTGTAGGGCTGGCGGGCGTAGAGGGGGGAGCGTCTGCAAGTCGCCTCTATATATAGAGAGGTCTATATAGAGAGAGGATGGCGCTGCTTCACTCCCCGCCGGGGTGTGTTTTTGTACCCCTATATATAGAGAGGGTGTCGGTAGGCGCACCGTGTCTTAAGCTCGTCCCCAAAATATTCATCTTTCTGCAAAATCGTTGTCATCTGGGCCGCACATGGAAAATTTCCGTGCTATAGTCTCGCTCCTTCGCAGTTCAGGCAGTTTTTGAACCGCGAAGCCAAGCAAGCACAACAGGTTAGTAAAAGGAAACCCCAACGGGAAACCTACAGCTACCTGCCACGAAGTGATCAGTAA
>CAJYKY010000388.1 GCA_913775005.1 uncultured Achromobacter sp. | reverse complement strand
CAGGAGCAGGCGGGGCGCGGCGTCCCTTGCGCTTTCAGTCCTTGCCGGTCATGACCCGGTGCGCCAGCGCGTCGGCGTCCAGGCCGGCGATGTCTCGTTCGATTACCTTGACGCCGCCCTTCAGGATGGCGACGCGGTCGGCCAAGGCGACCACGTCGGCCATGTTGTGGCTGATCAGGATCACCGTGCGGCCCTCGTCGCGCAGCTTGCGCACCAGGTTCAGCACCAGCGCCGTTTCCTTCACGCCCAGCGCGGCGGTGGGTTCGTCCATGATGACAACGCGGGCATCCCAGCGCAGCGCGCGGGCGATGGCGACGGCCTGGCGTTGGCCGCCGGACATGCGCTCAACGGGCCGCTCCATGTCTTCGATGGGCACCGACAGGCGTTGCAGATAGCCGCGTGCTTCCTCGGCCATGCGGCGCTTGTCCAACAGGCGCAACGGGCCGACACGGCGCACGCGCTCGGCGCCCATGAAGACGTTTTCCCAGATTGACAAGCGCGGCGCCAGGGCCAGGTCTTGGTAGATGGTGGCGATGCCTTGCATCAAGGCGTCGTGTGGCGACGCGAACACGACCTTCTTGCCATTGACGCTGAGCTCGCCGCCGCTAGGCTCCTGCGCGCCGGAGATGATGCGGATCAGCGTGGATTTGCCCGCGCCGTTGTCGCCGCAGATGGCCATGACGCGGCCTTCCGGCACGTCCAGGTCCACGCCCTTCAAGGCCTCGACGGCGCCGTAGGACTTTCGGATTTGGCGTAGCGACAGCGCGGGAGTCATCCGTTTCAACCTTTACTTGGCGGCGGCGGCCGGCAGGAATTTCTGCACGTTGGTGGCGTCGACCAGCACGGAATCCATGAACAGGTAGGGGCCGGCAGCGACCTTCTCTTTCGGTTCCTTCTTGACGACGATGCGGTCGATGGCGTCCACGGCGGTCACGCCCAGCTGTTCGAACGGAATCATCATCGTGGCGGTGATCAAGCTGTTGGGGTCGGCAATGCGGCGATACGTTTCGGGGCCGCCATCCACCGACACCAGCGTGATGTCGCCCTTCTTCATGCCTTGGGATTGCAGCAGGTCATCGATGACATACGCCTGCCCATCGAACGACGCCCACACGCCCTTGAACTGACCTTGATGGCGCAGGAACAGCGCCTGCATGCCGTTGCGCACGTCATCGCGCCAGCTTTGGGTGCGGGCCATGCTGAACTTGGCCAGGTCTTTGACGGCGGTGTTTTCCGTCAGCACGGCGTCCAGCATCTTGCCGCGGATGCGTGTGCCGGAATTGCCGTCGAAACGGGCCGACAGGATGTTGCCTTGATAGCCCATCTTGCCCAACAGGTACAGCACCGACTGCGCGCCGGTGGCGTATTCGTTGACCTCGACGTCGAACAGCATGTGCGGGCTGGCGCCGGACATCACGCCCACCACCGGGACGCCTTTCTCTTTGGCGGCCTGCAACTGCGCGTCGGTTTCCACGGGCTTGCCCATGGCCACCACGATCGCGTCCACCTTTTTGTTGACCAGCGTGTCCAGCTGTTCGGCCAGCTTGGGCAGCGAACCCTCGGCGTTCAACTGAGTGACGGTCCAGCCTTTGGCGCGCGCGGCTTCGGCGGCGGCGTTGGCCACGCGGGCATGCGTTTCCGACGACATCTGAAACGCGACGATGCCCACGTCAAACGCGTAGGCCGCACTGGCGGCGAGCGATTGCGCGATGAACGCGCCGATGAGCAGGCTGCGCTTGAAGGTGGTGGTCATGGTGAATTCCCCTTGGGTCTCAGAATTTGAAAGCCGCTTTCTTCAGCACGGCCGATGACACCGCGACGGACGCGATCATGATGAAGCCCAGCACGATGTCCTGCACGTAGTACGGCGCGCCCATCAGCACCAGGCCGTTGCCCAGCACTTTCAGGATCAGCGCGGCAACGAGCGTGCCCGGGATGTTGGCGTGGCCGGGGTTGAACATGGTCATGCCGAGCAGCACGGCGGCGATGGCGTACAGAAAATAATCGCCCGCCATGTTGGGCGCGGCCGACGACAAGCTGGACGTGAGCAGCACGGCAGCCAACCCGGCGCACAAGCCCGACAGCGCCAGGCCGATGCTTTTCATCTTGCGGATGTTGATGCCGGCCAGCCGCGCGGACTCGCCCGCTTCGCCCGTGGCCGTCATGCGCGCGCCGCTGCGCGTCCACTTGATCAGGAAATAGGCAAGCAGCACGGCCCCCAGCATCCACAGCACCAGGGCCGGCACGCCGAAGGGCTTGGCTCGCGCCAGGTCAGTAAAGGCGGCAGGCCAGCGGCCCACGTACGACACGCCGTCGGTCAGCATGAAGGCGAAGCCGCGCGCCATGGCCGCCATGCCTAACGTCGCGATCAGCGAGGGCACGCGCAGCCGGGTGACCGCCACGCCGTTCACGAGGCCGCAGACCAGCCCCACACCGAGGCCGGCGCCAATAGCCAGCAGCACAGGTTGGCCCGTGTGCACCAGCGCGCCGGTGACAACGGCGGCCAGGCTAGCGACGTCGGCAACCGACAGATCCAGTTCCGCCGTCACCAGCGCCAACGTGAAGCCAATGGCAAGAATGGCCAGGAAGCTGGTTTCCTTGGCGATGTTCAGCAGGTTGTTCGGCGCCGCGAAATTGGGCGCGGCGATGGCGAAAAAGCCTACGAGGACCAATCCCGCGATTGCCGTGCCGTACTTTTCCAGGATGCCGCGCATCGACTTGACCCTTGCTGCGTTGGAGTTGTTTGTCGTGCAAGGGTGAGCCACCGCCTGCCGGGCATTCGCGCCCTGATGGGCTAGCAGTTTATACCCGGCGCGGCAGCGGCAGGGGCGTGATATCGCCAATCACACCTAGGGTTTTTACGGCAGGCGCAGGTCGGCCAAGGCGTGCGAGACCGGCGTCAAGGCGGCCTCGGCCGCGCGGAACTGGGCGTATAGATGACGATAGGCGTCCGTATGCAAGGGGCGCGGTTCGTAGCGGTGGGCGACACGCACCAGCGCGTCCTGGGCGCTGGCGAAATTAGCGTAGCGGCCCAGCGCCGTCCAGGCAGCGACGGCGGCGCCCACAATGCCGGGTTGATCCGCCTGCCCCACCACGACTGTGCGTTCGCAGATGTCGGCCTTGACCTGGCACCACTGCGCGTTGGACGCCGCGCCGCCACCAAAGCGGATTTCCGTCACCGGCGCGCCCAGCGCGGCTTCGGCACGTTCCAGCACCGTGCGGTTCAAAAATGCCACGCCCTCCAGCACCGCCCAGGCCAGGTCGCCTGCCCCATGGCGGCGGTTCAGACCGACGAAGGCGCCGCGCAGACGCGGGTCCCAGTACGGCACGCGCTCGCCTTGCAGATAAGGCAGGAACAAGGCGGGCTGCGGATCGCGCGGCGCGTGCAGCAAGGCGTTCATCGCATCGCCCACGCCTGCCATGCCTTCGGCGCCCAACCGTCCCAGCAGCGGCAAGAGCCACGCGATGGTGTCCGCGCCGTTCTGGCCTGGTCCGCCAATCTGGTGATTGCCGTTACCCCAGTCCACCGTCATCAACCCCTGCGCCTGGACCGGTTCCGCGCCGACCGCCCCAAAAACCTCGGTGGTGCCCGAGATGTTGTAGGCATAGCCCGCGCGCAACGCACCCAAGCCCGCCACGGCGGCCCAGGTGTCATTGGAACAAGCGATGACGCGCCGCCCGGTCAGCCGCGCCAGCGCCCCCGGCAAGTTTGGCTGCACCATGCCGACGATATCCAGCGGGTCCAGCAGCGGCGGCACCCAGGCGGGGTCCGCGCCCAATGCGCTGAGCAGATCCGCGCCAGCGGGCTGGGCAGACGCCGCCAACCGCGCCATCGACACCGTGTCGCTGGCGGCACACCCGGTCAGCCGAAAGTTCAGATAGTCCTTGGGATCCAGCACAACGCGCACCCGCGCCGCGTGCTGCGGTTCCGTGTGCAGCAACCAGGCCAGACGCGCCCACGGATGAAAGGCGTTGATCTGCTTGTGTTCGGGATGATCGGCCGGCATGGCCGCCAGCCACGCCTGCACGTCGGCCGCCGCGCGCGTATCGCGCCAGGTGATGGCCGGACGAATGGCGGCGCCAGCGGCGTCCACAAACACCTGTGTGCGCGTAACGCCGCAAATGGCGATGGCGGCAATGCCGTCGAACGCGGCCCCGGCTTGAGCGGCAAGCGTATCGGCCAGCGTTTGCAGGCCGCGCCACCAGGCGTCGGCATCGATCTCGTCCCAGCCGGCGGGGCCATTCGCGCACGATGGGCTGTCTATCGCGCACGAATGCGCGATGCCACCAGTGTCATCCACCAGCGCCGCGCGAAACCTTGTGCCGCCCAGATCCACGGCCAGCACATAGGCTGGGCGGGAAAGCGGAGCGGAAGACGCGTGAGGATTCGGGCGCTGTGTCATAGCCCGGAGTGTATTTCAGGGGCGGGGAATTCGCGCTAGTTCGGCACGCGTTCAATCTGTGGAGCCACCCATTTGCCGCTCAGCAGATCGGGCTTGGGCCAGTAGTAGCGCATCGTCACCATGAAGGGGCCATCGGGCGCAGGCAGCCAGTTCGACTCCTTGCCCTTGCCGGGCGACTGCGCCTGGATATACAGCGTCACCCCGCCGTCGGGGTCCTTCTTCATCGACGGCAGCATTGATGCGTTGATCAGATAGCGGTTGATCGGGTTGGGCGTCAGCTGCTGTTCGGGCAGCCGGTACATCGTCATCGACCAGAACGCGTTGACGGGCGGCAGGCTGCGCGGTGCGAAACGCAGCGTGTAGGCATAGCGGCCGTCCAGCTCCTGCCCCCGGCTGTCCTTTTCCAGGACGGGGAACAGTGCCTCTTCGCGGCTGTTGCCGCCGATGGCGACTTGCGTGCCGGTGGCGCGCGACAGGTAATCGATCTTGAGCGTGGCGCGGTCGCCAAACAGCCCGTCGGTCTTGCCGGCAAGCGCGTTGCGGTTCTTGTCGATGTCGTTCTGCGCCGTGTGCATGCCTTCTTGCAGAGCGCGGCGCAGCGACGGGTTCAGGCTGTCGGCCTTATAGGGTTGACCGGGCCGGATGCCGACGCTGGCAAAGCGTTCGCGCAACCATTTTTCGGTGGGATGCGTAGGTGCGAATTGCAGCAGGAAGGCCAGCTGGTTGTAGAACTCCAGTGACGATCGCATCTCGCCCGGCGGCACCGGCGCAATCCATTCCACCGGCTCGGGCGCAGGCGGCGCGGGCCGTTTGGAAAACGACGACAAGGGTTGGATCTTGTAGCGCGACTGGATGCGCTTGACGTTATCCAGATCCGCCGCGTTGAACAGCTGTGTGCGGCCCACGACGTTGACGAGTTCGGTTTCCGACCGGATCACCTTCGTGATGCCGGCAGGCGTCTTGCCCTTCCAGCGCGGGCCTGCAATCAGAAAGTTGCCGCCGTTATTGCCCGTGCTGCGGCTGCCGATATACGCAAAATTGTAGGTATACAGGTCCATCAGTTGTAGCGCAAAGTAGCGGCGGCTTTCCATGGGCGGCACGCTGATCACGACGGGTTCCGCGCGCAGGTCCAGCACCGCGAAAGACAGCGGCGTGTCGGCGTTGGGCGTGAGCACCGAGGTGTCTTGCGGCGTGACCACGCGCGCGACGCTGTGCATCGTGTTGAACGGCCCTTTGTACTGCGGGTTGTTCTTGTCGATGCTGAACGCATACAAAGTCTGGTAGCTGGCAACCATGGGCGTGCCGTACAGATAGGCTTCGCTGGCGATGCTGCGCGCCTGCTGCGCCGTCACGCCGTGTATGCCCACGGACTGCGACCCCGTGGCCTCGTCGGGCGAGGTGAAGCTGCACGCCCCCAGGCCTACCGTCAGCCCGCCCGCCAGCAAGGTGGCGTGCATGACGCGCGCCGGCGCTTGGCGCGCGATGAAGAAAAGTCCAGTGATACTCTGGCGGTCGCGCATGGATGGCTCCAACATGGTCAAGATGTTGGCAACGCCCAAGTGGCGGCAGCGTCGCGGGCAAGGCTGAAATGCCGGCACCGATTCTGGCATATTTCCCGGCAATGAAGAAGAAAGGGTGTGGCGGCTGCGCCTCACTGGATTGCACACGAACAACCCATCAGGCACGCCATGCAAGACTCGCCTTCCATCGCTGATCCGCTACGCGACGCCAATGTGCGCGCCACGTCCTACTTCGTCTTGCAGGCGCAACACGATTGCACCCGATGCGCGCAGCGCACGACGGTCTTTGCGTTGGCGCTGCCGGCCGGTCACGAAAGCACCGAGGCCGATATTGAACTGGATGATGAGGACAGCCCAGGCCTAGCTCCAGGGGACTTTCACGATTGGCTGTTCAGCGAGTCCACATGGCAGAAGATAGACAGCCCCGCCTTGCTGTCGCAGCTGGGCCTCTTGCCCGCCAGCGTCGCCCAATGCTTGCAGACGCTGGCGCCCGCGTTGCGCTTGAACCCCGAGCAAGGCGGGCAATGGACCAACTTCTGCGAGCATTGCGGCAGCGCGGTGTGGGAAGGCGCGCTGTACGCCACGCCGGGGCAGCCCTTTTGCCCCAAGGACGATGCGGCGGATGCGCAGATCACGATACATAGCGTGGACACCCCGGTCGATACGCCCTTCCATGCCTACGCGCGCATGATCTGGACAGACGGCTATCGCAACAAATGGCCGCTGCTCAGGCGGCTGGGGTGGCAGGACGCTGACGCGCCCTGAT
>CAJYKY010000387.1 GCA_913775005.1 uncultured Achromobacter sp. | reverse complement strand
TGTACAGCAGCGCGGCGATCCATGCGCCGACAAGGCTGGTCCAGTCGATCTTGTTGCCGGCGGGGATGATCTTGCGCAGCGGCCCGATGAACCAGTTCGTGGCCTGATAGACGGCGCGCGCCAGCGGGTTGAACGGCGGAAGACGAATCGCGTGCATCCAGGCGCGGGCAATCAATGCCGCGCCGAACAGCGTGAACACGATTTCGAGAAGGAAGCGAAAGATTTCACCGAGCATGGACGCAATCACCGAAAAAATAAGGAGTCAATTGTCGCATGGTGGCGCAAGATTATTGCCGCCACGTTTTGCTGGTCAGCCGTCTGGATGGCAGCGCGCAAAAAAGCCGCCCGGCTAGCCGGGCGGCTCTGGTGAAGCTCGCGCTTCGAACCGTCCTGATTACGGACGGCCACCGGTCGGGAAGGGCCACGACGCGGCGGGATTCAGCGCGGTCTTGGCGCCCGGGGCAGCAGCCGTGGACGGCGGCGTGGCGGGCTTCTTCGGGGCGGCTTTCTTCGCAGCGGGCTTCTTGGCGGCAGCAGGCTTGGCAGCAGCAGCCGGCTTGGCGGCAGCGGGAGCCTTCTTTGCAGCAGGAGCCTTCTTGGCGGCCGGTGCCTTCTTGGCAACTGCCTTCTTGGCTACGGCCTTCTTGGCAGCAGGAGCCTTTTTGGCGGCGGGCGCCTTCTTGGCTACGGCCTTCTTGGCAACCGCCTTCTTGGCGACGGCTTTCTTGGCAGCGGGAGCCTTCTTGGCTACTGCCTTCTTGGCGACGGCCTTTTTAGCAACGGCTTTCTTGGCAACCGCCTTCTTGGCGACGGCCTTCTTGGCTACGGCTTTCTTGGCAACTGCCTTCTTGGCGACAACCTTCTTGGCTACCGCTTTCTTGGCAACTGCCTTCTTGGCGACGGCCTTCTTGGCTACCGCTTTCTTGGCGACAACCTTCTTGGCGGCTGCCGGCTTCTTGGCGGCAACCTTCTTCACTGCCGGCTTCTTAGCGGCGGCGACTTTCTTCACAGCTACCTTCTTGACAGCGGCTTTCTTGGCCGGTGCGGCCTTCTTCGCGACTGCCTTCTTGGCGGCGGCGGGCTTTTTCACCGCTGCTTTCTTAACGGCTTTCTTGGCTGTTGCCATGGTCATGCTCCTTAGGTTCAGGGGTCCCAGAACTTAAACCCGTGCCCCGACTCGCCAACAAGACGAATCGTGCCCGGGCTATTCATCGGCGCATGCCGCTGTTCTGTGCGAGCAACAGCTACTACGGTTTGCGCTAATGAATTCGGCACAGCCATTTGATATGGCCCCCGCTCCTTTGGCGCGAGCCATTTCAAATGGCGCCGGTAGGCAGCCTGATCACAGGCCGCCGACCGCTTGTTCTACGTGTTCGAAAACACCCTGACCAGGAAGCGCGTCATCAAGCCTGTCGCGAACGCAACGCTTCGTTTATCTGAAGCGTGCCCGCGCCGGGCCTGATGACGTACTGCTTTTACTCCCAGCTCAGCGTGCCACCGGTTTGGTATTCGATCACGCGAGTTTCAAAAAAGTTGCGTTCCTTTTTCAGATCGATCATTTCCGCCATCCACGGGAAGGGATTTTCTTCCTGCGGGTACAGCGGTTCGATACCGATTTGCTGGCAACGACGGTTGGCAATGAAGCGCAGGTAGGATTTGAACATAGGTGCATTCAAGCCCAACACGCCGCGCGGCATCGTGTCTTCCGCGTAAGCGTATTCGAGTTCGACCGCTTTGCGGAAGAGTTCTCGAATTTCTTCGCGGAATTCCGGCGTCCACAGATGCGGATTTTCCAGTTTGACGGTGTTGATCAGGTCGATGCCGAAGTTGCAGTGCATGGATTCATCGCGAAGGATGTACATGTACTGCTCGGCTGCGCCGGTCATCTTGTTCTGACGGCCAAGCGCCAGGATCTGCGTGAAGCCAACGTAGAAGAACAGGCCTTCCATCAAGCATGCGAAAACGATCAGCGACTTGAGCAGCGTCTGGTCGGCTTCGGGCGTGCCCGTCTTGAAGTTGGGGTCTGCGATCGCGTCGATGAACGGGATCAGGAATTCGTCTTTGGCGCGGATGGACGGAACTTCGTTGTAAGCGTTGAAGATCTCGGCTTCGTCCAGGTCCAGGCTTTCGACGATGTATTGATAAGCGTGCGTGTGGATGGCTTCTTCGAATGCCTGGCGCAGCAGGAACTGGCGGCATTCAGGCGCCGTGATGTGGCGATAGGTGCCCAGCACGATGTTGTTCGCGGCCAGCGAGTCGGCCGTGACGAAGAAACCCAGGTTGCGCTTGACGATGCGGCGCTCGTCCTCGGTGAGCCCATTCGGGTTCTTCCAGAGGGCGATGTCGCGCGACATGTTGATCTCTTGCGGCATCCAGTGGTTGGCGCACGTGGCCAAATACTTTTCCCACGCCCACTTGTACTTGAACGGCACGAGCTGATTGACGTCGGTCTCGCCGTTGATGATGCGCTTGTCGGCAACCTTCACGCGTTGCGAGGTGGCCGAGCCGCTGGCGGCCAGACCCGCTGCGTGATCAGGCGCAGCAGGCGTAGGCATGGCGGTGTCGCCGAACACACCCGTCGCCGCCCGCACTGCGGGCGCAGCCTGGCCACCGCCCGCGGGGGCGGGGGTAGCAGGTTGCGTTGCGATGGTGTCGTCTTCCCAATTAATCATTTCAATTCTCCGGAGGCGGTTATTGGCAGGCTTCGCACTCTTCGAAGCCGGGGTCGCCCGGCCGCATGGTGCAAACCGCCCCGAGAACTTCGGGTTCCGGCAAAACAGGTGCGGCGCCCACAGCAGCAGCTGTGGATTGGCCACCGGCGGACACGGCGTTCAATTCGCCGCCACGGCCCGTGGACTTCTCGGCGCTGGTGGCGCCCAAGGTACGCAGGTAGTACGTCGTCTTCAGACCACGCAGCCAAGCCAGCTTGTAGGTGTCATCCAGCTTCTTGCCGGACGCGCCCGACATGTAGATGTTCAGAGATTGGGCTTGATCGATCCACTTCTGACGGCGCGACGCGCATTCAACCAGCCAGCTCGGTTCGACTTCGAACGCAGTGGCGTAGAGTTCGCGGAGTTCGGAAGGTACGCGATCGATGCGGGACAGGCTGCCGTCGAAGTACTTGAGGTCGGCGACCATGACTTCGTCCCAGAGACCGAGTTTCTTCAGGTCACGCACGAGGTAATCGTTAACGACCGTGAACTCGCCGGAGAGATTCGATTTGACGTACAAGTTCTGGAAAGTAGGTTCGATGCACGCAGATACGCCAATGATATTGGAAATAGTGGCGGTTGGGGCAATTGCTACGCAATTGGAGTTGCGCATGCCATGTTGTTTGATGCGCGCGCGCAACGTATCCCAATCGAGCGTGCTCGATTCATCAACTTCAACATGACCACCGCGTTCATCACGCAGCATCTTCAACGTGTCTTGCGGCAAGATGCCACGCGACCACAACGAACCTTCATACGATTGATAACGGCCGCGCTCTTCAGCGAGCAGGCTCGATGCGAAGTACGCGTGATAGCACACCGCTTCCATCGAACGATCCGCGAATTCAACAGCGGCTTGCGATGCGTAAGGCACGCGCATCATTTGCAGGCAATCCTGGAAGCCCATGATGCCCATGCCCACCGGACGATGGCGCGCGTTGGAATTGCGAGCCTTCTCGACGGCGTAGTAGTTGATGTCGATGACGTTGTCGAGCATGCGCATGGCGATGCTGACGGTGCGTTTGATCTTGTCGTGATCCAGCTCGAAACCACCGTTTGCAGACGGTTTCATGTGCGCGACCAGGTTCACGGAACCCAGGTTGCACACCGCGATTTCCGATTCGTTCGTGTTCAGCGTGATCTCGGTGCACAGGTTCGAGCTGTGCACGACGCCCACGTGTTGCTGCGGCGAACGGATGTTGCACGGATCCTTGAACGTGATCCACGGGTGGCCGGTTTCGAACAGCATCGACAGCATCTTGCGCCACAGCGTCAGCGCCGGCATCTTCTTGAACAGCGTCAGTTCGCCGCTGGCGACACGACGCTCGTAGCCCAGATAGGCTTCTTCGAATGCGCGGCCCACCTTGTCATGCAGGTCGGGGCAGTCGGACGGCGAGAACAGCGTCCACTCGCCACCTTCCATCACGCGCTTCATGAACAGATCGGGAATCCAGTTCGCCGTGTTCATGTCGTGCGTGCGGCGGCGTTCGTCGCCGGTGTTCTTGCGCAGTTCCAGGAATTCTTCGATGTCCAGGTGCCACGATTCCAGATACGTGCACACCGCGCCCTTGCGCTTGCCACCCTGGTTCACCGCAACGGCGGTGTCGTTGACGACCTTCAGGAACGGCACGACGCCTTGGCTTTCACCGTTGGTGCCCTTGATGTGGCTGCGCAGCGCGCGCACCGGGGTCCAGTCGTTGCCCAGGCCGCCGGCGTACTTGGCCAGCAGTGCGTTTTCCTTGATGGCGTCGTAGATGCCTTCCAGATCGTCGGAGACGGTGGTGAGGTAGCACGACGACAGCTGCGAGTGCAGCGTGCCCGAGTTGAACAGCGTGGGCGTCGAGCTCATGAAGTCGAACGAGGACAGGATCTCGTAGAACTCGATGGCGCGCGCTTCGCGATCGGTTTCGCGCAGCGCCAGGCCCATGGCCACGCGCATGAAGAACACCTGCGGCAGTTCGATGCGGGTGCCGCGGATGTGCAGGAAGTAGCGGTCGTACAGCGTTTGCAGACCGAGGTAGCCGAATTGCAGATCGCGCTTGGCGTTCAATGCCTTGCCCAGACGGGTGAGGTCATAGTTGGCCAGTTCGGGCGACAGCAGGCCGCCTTCGATACCGCGAGCGATGAAGGTGGGGAAGTATTCGGCGTAGCGCGCGATCATGCCGTCTTGCGACACTTCTTCGCCCAGCACTTCCTTGCGGATCGTGTGCAGCAGGAGGCGAGCGGTGACCTGGCTGTAGGCCGGGTCCTTTTCAACCAGCGCGCGTGCGGACAGGATGGCGGACTTGAACACTTCATCAACGGGAATGCCGTCGTACAGGTTCTTGACCGTTTCCTTCAGGATGGATTCGCTGTCGATGAACTCGGCCAGGCCTTCGCCGGCGGCGACGATGGTGGCGCGCAGTTCAGCCAGGTCCAGCGGACGGCGCACGCCAGCGTCGGTCACGTTCAGCACGGGTTCGGCGGGCGCGGCGGCGGTCTTGTTCTGACCTTCGGCGGCAGCGGCGGCGGCACGTTCTTGCGTGCGCTTCTCGCGATACAGCACGTAAGCGCGGGCGACGTCATGTTCACCCGAGCGCATCAGCGCCAGTTCGACCTGGTCCTGGATGTCTTCAATATGGAAGGTGCCGCCATTGGGGCGGTTGCGTACCAGCGCATTCACGGCTTGGCTGGTCAAGTTCTCGACCAGTTCACGCACCCGCGCGGACGCGGCGCCCTGGCCGCCGTTCACGGCCAGGAAGGCCTTGGTCATGGCGATGGCGATCTTGCTGGGTTCAAACCCGACCACCGAGCCATTGCGGCGAATGATGTTGTAGCTGGACCATTGCCCGCCATTGGCGTCGGCAGGGGAATCGGTTTGCGAGGGCGGCACGGCCGAAGGCCGGGTCACAGAGGCGATCGTAGTCTGCATGGAAGCTCCTGTGCGAAAACGCGTAGATAGCGGCATGACGACGTCATGCCGGGTACGAATGTGGATCTTTTAGAGGGGGTCGGAACGCTTGGACGGGCTAGTCCAAAAGGCGTGGCCGACGAGAATCAGCGCTTAGGCGACCACAACATATAGTGTAGCACCCCTCGTTGGCCACTAATTCTAGTGATCGAGAACTACAGCGACAAGAAAAGATTATGACGATGCTCACAAAAGATTGTTACCAAATGCACTAGGCGCGCCCAGTAAGGCGCGCCTAGGACAGGACCGCTCACAGCGAATGTTTATGCGGTTTTCCGCAGGGGCATGTCGCGCGGGGCCGGTGCCATATAGCTCTGCATCAATCGACCCAATTCCGTCCGATACTTCTCGACGTTTGCAGCCTTCACGTGGCCGTAACCCCGGATGGTTTCTGCAAGGCCGGCGATTGTAGCCGCTTGTGCGAGCTTGTCCCGGGTCAACCCTACAAGAAGCTGGTCTATCGTCTGGCGGTACTCCTTGACCAGTTCGCGTTCCATCTTGCGCTCGGCGGTGTGGCCGAACGGGTCGAACCAGGTGCCGCGCAAGCCCTTCATACGCGTCAGCAATTTCAGTGCCGTCATCGTGCGCGGGCCCAGCGTCATCTTGCGCGGCACGCCAGTGCGCGGATCCTTGCGGGCGAAGAGCGGCGGCGCCATGTGAAAGCGCAGGCTGTAGTCGCCTTCGAACTGGCCCTTCAGCTGTGCCTGGAACGCGTCGCCAGTGTACAGGCGCGCCACTTCGTACTCATCTTTATAGGCCATCAGCTTGAACAGGCCACGCGCTACCGCCATGGCAAAGCGCGGCGTCTTGGCATCCGGCGCCAGCTCGCGCTCGCGCGCGGCAATCGCCTCGACCACGTCTTGATACGTGCGCGCATAGCTTGCGTCCTGATAGGCCGTCAGGTCGGCGATGCGGCGCGCAACGGCGCGTTCGAAGGTTTCAGGCACGTGCAATTGCACGACCTGCGCGCGCGGACGCAGCGCAGATTCCAACGCCTCCGGCTGATGCGCCGCCAGGCGGCCGCTGTCGAATGCGGCCCGGTTGGCGGCCACGGCCACGCCATTCAATTCAATGGCGCGGTTGATGGCGGCTTGAGACAGCGGCACGCCGCCGCGCTGCCACGCATAACCCAGCATGAACATGTTGGACAGGATGCTGTCGCCGAACAATGCCAGCGCGGCTTCATGCGCGTCGATGGCAGCCGTATTGGCATCGCCCGCCGCGTGGCGGATCTTGGCCAGCAGTGCTTCGGGGCGCATGGCCGCATCGGGGTTGCGCGTGAAGTCGGACACGGGCGCCACGTACGTATTTACCGTGACTTGCGTGTGGCCGTGACGCAGCGCGCCCAGAGAATCCGGGGCTACCGAGGCCACCGGGTCGCAAAGAATCGCGGCGTCGGCCTGCTGCCAGTCCAGGCGCACCGGGCCTGCCGATGCGCCCGCGGGTGCGAGCCGGATGTGGCTGACCACCGTGCCGCCTTTCTGCGCCAGACCCGTCAAGTCCAGCACGGCGGCCGACAGGCCTTCCAGATGCGCGGCCATCGATACGATGGCGCCGATGGTGATGACGCCAGTGCCGCCCATGCCCGCCACCAGCAGGCGGTAAGGCCGGTCCAGCGCGGGCGTTGTCGGCAGCGGCAGTTGCGCGATCAGGCCTTGCAGGCGTTCCTGATCCGTCTTGGGCGCGGCGCTCTTCTTCGGCTTGCCGCCCATCACCGACACGAAGCTGGGGCAGAAGCCTTCCGCGCAGGAGTAGTCTTTATTGCAGCTGGATTGGTCGATGGCGCGCTTGCGGCCATAAGGCGTTTCCAGCGGCACGACGGACAGGCAGTTCGATTGCACGCCGCAATCGCCGCAGCCTTCGCACACCGCGCTGTTGATCAGCATGCGGCGTGCCGGGTCAGGGAATTGGTTCTTCTTGCGGCGGCGGCGCTTCTCGGCCGCGCAGGTCTGATCATGAATCAGCACGGTCACGCCGGGGATCTCGCGCAGCTCGCGTTGCAGCGCATCGAGTTCGCGGCGATGGTGCACCTTGATGTTCGGACCCAGATCCACGCCTTGGTATTTTTCGGGTTCATCGCTGGTGACGACGATGCGCGCCACGTTCTCGCCCCGCAATTGCTGGCAGATCTGCGGCACCGAGATCGGGCCATCCACTGGCTGGCCCCCCGTCATGGCCACGGCATCGTTGAACAGAATCTTGTAGGTAATGTTGGCGCGTGCCGCCACCGCCTGGCGGATCGCCAGATAGCCGGAGTGGTAGTAGGTGCCTTCGCCCATGTTCTGGAAGATGTGCGGCATCTTCGTATAGCGCGACAGGCCGATCCAGTCCACGCCTTCGCCGCCCATCTGCGTCAGGCCGCCGGTATCGCGGTCCATCCATGCGGCCATGTAATGGCAACCCACGCCCGACAAGGCCTGGCTGCCTTCCGGCACCTTCGTCGACGTGCTGTGCGGACAGCCCGAACAGAAATACGGGCGGCGGCGCATGCCGTCGGCGTCGTTGGACAGCGGCGACGGGCATTCGAACGCCGTCACGTCCACACCCAGCGGCA
>CAJYKY010000386.1 GCA_913775005.1 uncultured Achromobacter sp. | reverse complement strand
ATCCCACGATTACGCTCTTCACGCCGTACTACCGGCGCTTCAAGATGGAGCCGGGCGCCGACGGCGAGCGCGCGCCCAACATCGCCAAATTCCGCGACTATCTGGTGCCGCGCGGCTATGCGCTGGTGGTGATCGATGTGCGCGGCACCGGCGCAAGCTTCGGTACGCGCGACAGCTTCCGGTCGCCGCGCGAGCGCGATGACAGTGTCGAGGTCGTGGACTGGATCATCGCGCAGCCGTGGTCCGACGGCGTGGTAGGCGCCACGGGCATTTCGTATCTGGGGGCAGCGTCGGACTTCCTGGCCAGCACGGGCCACCCCGCCGTGCGCGCGATTGCGCCGCTGTTTTCTGTGTGGGACACCTATGCCGACAATTACTTTCCCGGCGGCATCGCGCTGAAGGCGTTGACGCAAAGCTATGACGACCTGATGGTGGCGATGGACCACGACCAGCGCCACATGCTGGCCAACGTGGTCTATTACTCCAACCCCGCCTACCAAGGCCCGCAACCGGTCGATGATGACCCTACCGGCGCCTGCGTGGCCGAAGCCATCCGCGAACACCTGGGCAACTTCCGGCAAACGGAGTTCATGCCCGAATTCCGCTATCGCGAAGACCCGTTGCCGTACGACCCGTCGTTCAGCTCTGCATCGTTCAGCCCCTACAGCGTCTCGCCGGGCATAGGCAAGGATGTGGCGGTGCTGTCGGTGTCGGGCTGGATGGACGGCGCTGGCTACATGAACGGCGCCATCTCGCGATTCCTGACCTTGGCCGACAACCCCCGGCACTTGCTGCTGGGGCCGTGGGACCACGGCGCCCGCATCGATGTATCGCCGTGGCGCGCGACGCAGATGGCCGACTTTCCGTGGCTGGCGGAAGTGCTGCGGTTCTTCGACCATTACCTGCTGGGCCTGCCCACTGGCCTGGACGCCGAAGACCCCGTGCATTACTGCGCCATGCATGCCGAGCAATGGCGCAGCGCATCGCAATGGCCGCCATCGCCGGTGGCCGAAGACACGGTGTTGTTTCTGCAAGCGGGCGCAACCCTTGCGCATGCGCCAGCCTCGGACGCGGCCACGACGCGCCACCAGGTGGATTTTTCCATTGGCACCGGGCGCGGCACGCGTTACGAGCGCATCGCCGCCATCAACAGCACCGAATACTATCCGGACTGGCAGGGGCGCACGGACCGCATGGCCAGTTTTACGTCTGAACCGTTGGAACACGATGCCGAGCTGGCAGGCCATGCCGTCGCGGAAATCTGCTTGTCCAGCAACGAACCTGATGGTGCGCTGTTTGTGTACCTGACCGAAATCGAGGCAGACGGCCGCGAACGTTATGTCACCGAGGGGCTGCTGCGCTTTCTGCACCGTAAAGAAGCGCCATGCCCGGACACGTACCGCACGACTTGGCCGTTTCGCACGTTCAGCAAAGCCGACGCTGCGCCCATGACGCCGGGCCAACAGGAGCGGGTTCGGCTGGCGTTGTTGCCGACGGCATGGCGGTTTTCAAAAGGCAGCCGGATACGCGTATCGCTGGCGGGCGCTGACCGCGACCATTGCGGCCAGGTGCCTCACGGGCGGCCGCCCTTGTGGGAAATCGGCCATGGCGAGGGGCAGGCGTCGTGCATCAGTTTGCCGCTGGTGATTGGCAAGACCTTAGGCAAGGAATAAACATGGCGCAAAACGTTGGCGATTCTGATCCGGGACGGGCAGCGGGCCTGTCATGGGCAGAGCTGGATGACATGGCCAAGGCCGGAGCAGCGGCTGAGCCGCAAGCCTTGCTGGCGTGTATGGATCGCTTGTTGAGCCGGCATGTGGGGCACAAGCTGTTTACGGCCTTGCAGTATCGCCACGCCGAAGGGCTGGCGGTCCGGCTATACAGCAGCCGGCCGGACGTTTACCCGGCCTCGGGCTCCAAGCAGATCGGCGGCGCACCGGCCTTGACGCGCATGTTTGAAACCGGCCGGGCGCAGCTGGCGCCGGACGCCGCCGCGGTACGCGCCGATTTTCTGGATGCGTCCAGCATCTTTGCGCTGGGATGCGAAAGCGTGCTGAACGTGCCCGTCATCCATCGCGGCCAGTTGTTGGGCCAGATCAATCTATTGCATGACGCCAATCACTTCCAGCCGCAACACGTTCAGATGGCATCCACGCTGGCGCAGTTGGCGGTGGCGGCGTTTCGCTGAAGATGGCCACCGCCGTTCGTTGAAGGCGAAGCCGGCCTTCGATGTCGGCAACGCCCGTCTTCGGCTGAAGGCCGGGCGTTGGCCGCTTACTGGCGAACGGTGCGCACGTCTGCCGGCGGCGCGGCTTCGAAGTTGCTGCGCCACGGGTTGATGTCCAGCCCGCCCCGGCGCGTGTAGCGCGCATACACCGTCAGTTGCTCGGGCGCGCACGCCTGCATGATGTCGCTGAAGATGCGCTCGACGCAGTGTTCGTGAAATTCCGCATGCTGGCGGAACGACACTACATAACGCAGCAACGATTCGCGGTCGATGGGCGCGCCGCGATAGCGGATCTGCACACTGGCCCAGTCGGGCTGCCCGGTCACCGGGCAGTTGGACTTCAACAGCCGCGATGCCAGCGTTTCTTCCACCACATCACCCGGCCGCGTGCGCAGCACCTCGGGCGCGGGCTCGTAGGTATCGATCTCGATATCGAGCTTGTCGATATAGATGCCGTCCAGCTCGCCCATCTGCAATTCGTTGAAACGCTGCGGCAGGAAGAAGTCCAGGCCCACCGGCGCGCCGGCAGCGGCCGACAGGTCGCGTTCCAGTCGGCCGCGCAGCGCAGCGGAATTCACCAGGCGCGTCTGGTTGAACGAATTCAAATACAGCTTGAACGACTTGGACTCGATGATGTTGGGGCTGTCAGCCGGCACCGAAAACGTGGCCATGGCCACGCGCGGCTTGCCCTTGGCGTCCAGCCAGGACAGCTCGTAGGCATTCCACAGATCGACGCCCGTAAAGGGCAGCTTGCCGGCGGTAAGGTTGAGCGCTGCGCGGTTGTGCGAGCGCGCAATGGGGAACAGCAAAGAGGGATCGTATTGCGAGGCGTAGGCCACGCTCTGGCCCAGCGGGCCGTGAGACAGGGTCATAGCGAAACCATGGAATTCATCGGAATGGGGGCATTGTAGGCGGTCCGAAAGGGCCGTTTTTTCGTATCGTGAAATGTAAGTCCCGTGATGTGAAAGTTCCTGCTGCTGTGCAACGAGCGCCCATTTCACAGATAACAATATCGTTTCGTAATGCGAAACGTCGATTTCAAGCTATTGAAAAATAAGGAAAACATTTTTCCTCTTGTATAAGACGTCAGCTCACATTGCTCCGCAGCACAGGCATAGACTTTCTCCAACGATTCACGCAATGCAAGACGCGAATCTTTGAAGTCTTCTCATCACTGACAGGAGCATCACCATGAGCAATCGCGAAACCGAAATCCGCAATCTGCAGAAAGACTGGGCCGAGAACAGCCGGTGGCAGGGCATCAAGCGCGACTACAGCGCCGAAGACGTGATCCGCCTGCGCGGCTCCATCAGCGTGCAGCACACGCTGGCCCAGCGCGGCGCCACCCGTCTGTGGGAACAACTGCATAGCGAGCCTTTCGTGAATTCGCTGGGCGCCTTGACCGGCAACCAGGCCATGCAACAGGTCAAGGCCGGCTTGAAGGCCATCTACCTGTCGGGCTGGCAAGTGGCAGGCGACGCCAACCTGGCCGGTGAAATGTATCCCGACCAATCGCTGTACCCCGCCAACTCGGTGCCGCAAGTGGTTCGCCGCATCAACAATTCGTTGGCCCGCTGCGACCAGATCCAGTGGATGGAAGGCA
>CAJYKY010000385.1 GCA_913775005.1 uncultured Achromobacter sp. | reverse complement strand
ACGACCGACTTGCGGATGAATTCCCACAGCACCGTCACGCGCTTGAGCTTGCGCAGGTCTTCATGGCAATACATCCAGAATGACCGCGTAATCTCCACCTCGTTTTCCAGCACCGGCTTCAGCCGAGGATCCTGCGCGGCGATGAAGCAGGGCAGTACCGCCAGCGACTGCCCCTGCAATGCCGCATGGTATTGCGCCACCACGCTCGTACTGCGCAACACCACATTGCTGGCAGGCAGCAGGTCTTCCAGATAGCGCAGCCGCTCGCTGAACAGCAGCTCATCGACATAGCCGATGAAGGTGTGATCGGCCAGATCCGCGCGCGACGTAATCGGCTTGTGACGCGCCAGATAGCCGGGCGTGCCGTACAGACGCAAGGTGTAATCGCACAGCTTGCTACAGACGTACGGGCCGCGCTGGGGGCGTTCGATCGTGATGGCCAGGTCCGCCTCGCGTTTGGACAGGCTGACAAAACGCGGCACGGGCAGGATGTCCAGCGTGATGTGCGGATAGCGGCGCTGGAAATCGGCGGCGAGCGGGGTCAGCACATAGCTGCCAAAACCCTCGGTGGCGCCGATGCGCAGATGGCCCGACAAGGCCTGGCCGATGCCCGATAGATTCTCCCGCGCGGTATGCACCGTGCTTTCCATCTGCTCGGCATGCACGAACAGCCGCTGGCCGTCGTCCGTCAGCACAAAGCCCGCGCTGCGGGATTTTTCAAAGAGCAGCGTATCCAGTTCGGCTTCCAGCGCGCGAACGCGTCGCGACACGGTGGTGTGTTCGACCCCCAGCTTGCGGGCCGCGGCGCTGACGCGCTGCGTGCGCGCCACTTCCAGGAAGTACCGCAGGCTGTCCCAATCCAACATGTTTGATCTCCTGACCCGCGTGGCGCTGGGCCGTTCAAGCCGGCCTGACCCCGATTTTCTGCCCGTGCATGAATGCACAAGGAATGTGCATTTCTAGCGTTGCTTGTTGATTTTCACACATCTACACTGGGGCGGCAGGCCTCGGGGCATTGCCCTGGGAGTCGCAGGCCGCAAAGACGGCGCATAACGCTTTGATCAGCGCATAACACTCAGGAGACAAATCCATGAAATTGCACGCACGCGGGCTGGCCGCAGGCTTGTGTCTGGGCGCATTGTTAATGAGCCAGGCGCAGGCCGCCGACAAGCCGCCAGTGAAGATCGGCATTCTGACGGACATGTCCGGCACCTATGCCGGGATGGGCGGGGCGGGTTCGGTGGCGGCGGCGCAATTGGCCATCGACGATTGCCTGGCGGCGGAATGCAAGGGCATGAAGATCGACCTGGTCTCCGCCGACAACCAGAACAAGGCGGACGTGGGGGCGGCCAAGGCACGTGAATGGTTCGACCGCGATGGCGTGACAGCCATTGCCGACCTGACCAATTCGGCCGTGGCCCTGGCGGTGCAAGGCATCGCGCGGGAAAAGAACAAGGTGGTGATGTTCTCGGGTCCGGCCACGACGGCGCTGACCAACAAGGAATGCTCGCCCGTCGGCTTTCACTGGATGTTCGACACCTACTCACAGTCCGCAGGCGGCGCCAAAGCCACCGTGCGATCAGGCGGCAAATCCTGGTATTTCATTACCGTGGACTACGCGTTCGGCCATTCGCTGGAGGCCGACACGGTCAAGGCGGTGCAGGCGCTGGGCGGCACGGTTGTCGGCAGTGTGCGTCATCCGCTGAACGCACCCGACTTCGCGTCGTATCTGTTGCAGGCGCAAAGCTCGAAGGCGCAGGTGGTGGCGTTGGCCAATGGCGGTCAGGACACCGTCAACGCGGTCAAGCAGGCGCGTGAATTCGGCATTGTGGCGGGCGGGCAGCGCCTGGTGTCGCTGTTGATCTTCCTGTCGGACCTGCGCGCCCTGGGCTTGGAAAACGCGCAAGGCCTGTCGTATGTGGATGGGTTCTACTGGGACTTCGATGACGCCTCGCGCGCATGGTCTACGCGATTCGAGAAGGCCTTTCGCGGCTTGAAGCCCACCATGACGCAGGCCGGCGTGTATTCCAGCGTGCTGCACTACCTGCGAGCGACGGCGGCGGCGGGCAGCACCGACGGCAAGGTCGTGGCCGACAAGATGCGCGAACTGCCCATCAAGGATCCGATCATGCGCAACGCGTCGATCCGCCCCGACGGCCGCGTCATTCATGACATGTATCTGTACGAAGTGAAAAAGCCCGCGGACTCCAAGGGCGGCTGGGACTATTCCAAACTGGTGGCCACCATTCCGGCCGCCGAAGCCTTCCAGCCTCTGGCCGATTCGGGCTGCCCGCTGGTGAAGAAATAACGCTGGCGCGCCCGCCCCGCCATTACGCGGCGCGGGCGCTTGCCAAGATTCATGAACGCGGAATCCATCCGCATCGACTACTACGCAGTGTGAGGAGCATCAAATGAGTGAAGTCCCCCGCGTTCCGCTATTGATCGGCGGCAAGCTCGTGCAGTCCAAAACCACCGAATGGCGAGACGTGATCAACCCCGCCACCCAGGAGGTCGTAGCCAAGGTGCCCTTCGCTACGCGCGAAGAACTGGACCTGGCCGTCTCCAACGCCAAGGAAGCCTTCAAGACCTGGCGCAACAGCGGGCAAGGCGCGCGCATGCGCGTCATGCTGAAGTTCCAGGAACTGCTGCGCGCCAATACCGGCAAGCTGGCCGAAATGATCACGCGCGAGCACGGCAAGACGCTGCCGGATGCCGAAGGCGAGATCGGCCGTGGCCTGGAAGTGGTTGAGCACGCGTGCTCGATCGCCAATCTGCAATTGGGCGAGTACGCCGAGAATGCCGCGTCCGGCATCGACGTCTACACGCTGATCCAGCCGCTGGGCGTGTGCGCGGGCATCACCGCGTTCAACTTCCCGGTGATGCTGCCGTGCTTCATGTTCCCCATCGCGGTCGCCTGCGGCAACAGCTTCGTGCTCAAGCCGTCTGAGCAGGATCCGACCTCGTCCTTGTTCCTGGCCGAGCTGGCGCTGGAAGCCGGCCTGCCGCCGGGCGTGTTGAACGTTGTGCATGGCGGGCCGGACACGGCCAACGGCCTGTGCGAACACCCGGACATCAAAGCCGTGTCGTTCATTGGGTCGACGCGTGTCGGCACCGAGATCTACAACCGCGCATCGGCGGCCGGCAAGCGCTGCCAATCGATGATGGGCGCCAAGAACCACTGCGTGATCCTGCCCGATGCGGATCCCGAAGTGGCGCTGAACCAATTGGTGGGCGCGGCGTTTGGCGCGGCGGGCCAGCGTTGCATGGCTTCGTCCGTGGCCGTGCTGGTGGGCGATGCACGCAACTGGCTGCCTGATTTTGTCGAGCGGTCCAAGAAGCTGAAGGTCAATTCCGGCACGGATCGCCAGGCTGACCTGGGTCCGCTGGTTTCGCCCAACGCCAAGAAGCGCGTCGAAAGCCTGATCCAGAAGGGCGTGGACGAAGGCGCCAAGCTGCTGCTGGACGGCCGCAACGTGAAAGTGTCGGGCTTCGAGCAAGGCAACTTCGTGGGGCCGACGATTTTCGACGGCGTGAACGAAGAAATGACCATCTACACCGAAGAAATCTTCGGGCCGGTGCTGTGCTGCGTGGGCGTGGAAACGCTGGAAGACGCGGTGGCCTTCATCAACCGCAACCCCAACGGCAACGGCGTGGCGCTGTTTACGCAGGATGGCGGGGCGGCGCGCTACTTCCAGAACAACATCGACGTAGGCCAGGTGGGCATCAACGTGCCGATTCCGGTGCCGGTGGCGTGGTTCAGCTTCACGGGCTCGCGCGGCTCGAAGTTGGGCGACCTTGGCCCCAATGGCAAGCAGGCGGTTCAGTTCTGGACCCAGACCAAGACCGTGACGGCGCGTTGGTCTGCCCATGCCAAGACGGTGAATACGACGATCTCGATGCGCTGAAAGGGGGACGCCTTGCTCCTAAGCTTATATTAATAAGTCATATAGTAAGGCGTCCTTATTACTTATAATTGGCCCATCTAATACGGGCCAATGTCATGAACCTCCAGCAATTTCGTTTCGTGCGCGAAACCATCCGGCGCGACTTCAACCTGACTGAAGCCGCCCGGATGCTCTACACCTCGCAGCCCGGAGTGTCCAAGGCCATCATCGAATTCGAAGACGAGCTGGGCATCAAGATTTTCGAACGCCACGGCAAGCGCATCAAAGGCCTGACCAAGCCTGGCCTGGCGGTATCGCAGGTGATCGACCGCATCATGCGCGAAGTCGACAACCTGAAAAAGGTCAGCGACGAATTCGCCCGCCGCGATGAAGGCGGCCTGGTGATTGCGTGCACGCACACGCAGGCGCGCTACCTGTTGCCCCGCGTGATTCCGGCTTTCCGCAAGCAATTCCCCAAGGTGCACCTGTCGCTCGCCGAAGGCAGCCCGGCGCAGTTGGCGGAAATGGTGTTGCACGAGCAGGCCGATCTGGCGTTGGCCACCGAATCGCTGGCGCTGACGCCCGGCCTGGCTACCTTGCCCGTCTATGCCTGGGAACACACCGTAGTGGTGCGCCCGGATCATCCGCTGGCCGAACTGACTTCCAGCGCCGCCAAGCGCCTGTCGCTGGCGCAGCTGGCCGAATTTCCCATCGTGACCTATGACCGCGCCTTCACGGGCCGCAGCACGATTGACGAGGTCTTTGCCAACCAGGGCATTCACCCTGACATCGTGCTGGAAGCCATCGATGCCGACGTCATCAAGACCTATGTGGATGTGGGGCTGGGCATCGGCATCATCGCCGGCGTGGCCTATGACCCGCGCCGCGATTCCAATCTGGTGGGCTTGCCGGTGGGGCATCTATTCGGCACGCACACGACCCGGGTCGGGGTGAAGTCGGGCGTGTTCCTGCGCGACTATGTGTATACGTTCCTGGAAATGCTGGCCCCGTCGCTGACCCGCGCCGTGGTGACTGACGCGGTGCAGGGCGCGCC
>CAJYKY010000384.1 GCA_913775005.1 uncultured Achromobacter sp. | reverse complement strand
ACACGAAGTAGACCGCGTACAGCGCCTTGGCCGTGCTGGCGATACGGGGCGTCAGGCGTTCGTCTTTCATGGGCCCGGGCGTTTCGGCCCGCACGACCTGGTGGCCGCCCACGCCCAGCAGCGGCAGAATCGCCACCGCCAACACCAGAATGCCCATGCCGCCGATCCAGATCAGCGTGGCGCGCCACAGGTTGATCGACGCGGGCAGCGTGTCCAGGTTGGTCAGCACGGTGGCGCCGGTGGTGGTCAGCCCCGACATGGCTTCGAAATACGCGCCCGTGAACGACAGCGGCAGCCCCGCGCCATGGAAATACAGCATCAGCGGAATCGCGGCCAAGAGCGGCAGGCCGGCCCAGACGGCCGACACCAGCACAAAGCCATCGCGGGCGCGCAGCTCGCAGCGGCTACGCCGCGTTATGGCCGCAAGCCCCCCGCCGATGCCCACCGAGATCAGGAAGCCGTTCAGGAAGGCCTCGCGCGCCGCATCGCCGCCGACAAAAGCCACCAGCAACGGGATCAGCATGGTGAGCGCGAACATCACCATGGTCAGACCCAGGATATAGAGGGTACCCAGGACACGCTTCATGAAAGGCTATCCGGCGGCGCGCATCAGAAGAATGACGCCGAGACTTGAAACAGCTTTTCCACACGCGGCATCTGCCGGCGCGAGGGCACGAAGACGATCACGTGGTCGTCGGTTTCAATCACGGTATCGGCATCCGGCAAAATGATTTCGTCGCCACGGACCAGCGCGCCGATGCTGGCGCCCTTGGGCAGGCTGATCTTGCCCACCGGCCGGCCCACCACCTTGGACGTGGAGCGGTCACCGTGGGCGATGGCCTCCAGCGCTTCGGCCACCCCCTGGCGCAAGCGGTGCACGGCGGCCACGTCGCCGCGCCGCACGTGGCGCAGCAGTTCGCTCATCGTCGCCTGCGACGGCGACACGGCGATGTCGATATGGCTGCCCTGCATCAGCTCGCCATAAGCATGGCGGTTGATCAGCGCGATCACCTTGCGCGCGCCCAGCCGCTTGGCCAGCAGCGACGACATGATGTTGTCTTCGTCGTCGCTGGTCAGCGCCAGCCACGTGTCCATGTCTTCGATGTTTTCGCGTTCCAGCAGGGCCTCGTCCGTGCCGCTGCCATGCAGGACCAGCACGCTGTCGGGCAACTGCGTCGCCAGGTATTCACAGCGCTTCAAGTCGCGCTCGATGATGCGCACGCTGTACTTTTCTTCGGCCAGCTGGCGTGCCAGACGCAGGCCGATATTGCCGCCGCCCGCGATCATGACCCGGCGCACGGCGCGCTCGGCTTCGCGCAACTGGCGCACGGCACGGCGCGCATCGCGCGAATCCACCACCAGCACCACTTCATCGCCGGGGGCAATGACGGTGCCGCTGCCCGCCCGCAAGGGCCGGCCACCGCGCAGCACATCGACGACGCGCGCTTTCACGTCAGGCCAGACGTCACGCAGCTTATCCACCGGCGAATGCGCCATGGGGCTGCCATGGCCCACGCGCACGGTCACAACGCTGATCCGGCCTTCGGCGAACTCCACCACCTGCAAGGCTTCGGGAAATTCGATCAGGCTTTGCAAGTACGTGGTGACGCTGCGTTCGGGGCTGATCAGCGCGTCGATGCAAAAGCCCTCTTCGCTCATGAGTTCCGGGTGTTCCGGGAATTCAGCGGAGCGGATGCGGGCAATGCGGCGCGGAACGTTGAACAGCTGGCGGGCGATCTTGCACGCCACCATGTTGGCGGCGTCAGAGGCGGCACAGGCGATGAAGAGGTCGGTATCGGCCGCGCCAGCGGCCTCCAGCACCGACACCTGCGAGCCATCGCCATGGACGACGCGCAGGTCGAAGTGTTCCTGCAAGTACTGCAACTGCGTGGGATCGGAATCCACCACGGTGATGTCGTTTTCTTCGGACACCAGGTTTTCGGCCACGCTGGTGCCTACGCGACCAGCGCCCATGATCAGGATTTTCATGTGCTGCGCTTGCGCGCCGACTCGATGCCCAATTGCTTGAGCTTGCGATACAGGTGAGTGCGTTCCAGCCCGGTGCGTTCCGACACACGCGTCATGCTGTGGCTTTCGCGGACCAGATGGTATTCAAAATAGATGCGTTCGAACTCGTCGCGGGCTTCGCGCAGCGGCTGATCCAGCGAGATGCTGCCCAGCTGCCCATTCGAGCTGGCCGGTGCGTCGCTGGCGGGCGCCGAGGTCAAAACCGGGGGATCAAGTTCGTCTTCAAGCGCGACGGTGGCGCTGGCCACGGCCGGATGCGAGACGACGGGTGCGGGATGCGGCGCGCGTCCGCGCGCAAGACCGGCCGCAACGGTCTTCAAGAGACGTTGCAGCGTAATGGGTTTTTCCAGGAAATCCATCGCGCCGATGCGTGTGGCTTCCACTGCCGTGTCGATGGTGGCGTGGCCGCTCATCATGATCACAGGCATGTCGAGCAGGCCTTGCGAGCCCCATTCTTTCAGCAGGCTCACACCATCGGTGTCGGGCATCCAGATGTCCAGCAACACCAGATCAGGACGCATGCGAAGGCGCGCGGCACGCGCTTGCGCCGCATTTTCGGCCAGTTCGACCGTGTGCCCTTCGTCGTAAAGGATTTCCGACAACAGCTCGCGTATACCGACTTCGTCGTCAACCACCAGAATTCTGGCCATAAAGCATCCACCTATTGCGTAGCCGCATTATCCTTTTCTTGCGCGGTCGCGTCCATAGTGTCTGCCCCCGGCGCCAACCGGGTCAACAAGATGGAAATCCGCGCGCCTCCTTCCTTGCGATTGGCAAGGTCGATACGCCCACCATGCTCTTCCACAATCTTGCGTACGATTGCCAATCCTAACCCAGTCCCGTGGGACTTGGTGGTTACGTAGGGCTCGAACGCGCGCTGCATCACCTGCGGCGGAAAGCCCGGCCCGGTGTCGGCAACGGTAAATCTGAGCGCCTGCTGATCCGCCCGGTCGGGCTGTTCGCTGCGCATCAGCTGGGTCGTGACGCTGACCCGGCCTTCGCCGCCCAGTTCGGCAATGGCGTCGCGGGCGTTGGACAAGAGGTTGTGGATGACCTGGCGCAGCTGGGTCGGATCGCCTTCGATGGCGGGCAGGCCCGCTTCCAGACGCACATCCAGATTCATGGTTTTGCCCGTGTTGCGGGACGCCGCGCCGTCCGGCTCCCAGCCGTACAACGACAGCACGTCCGCCACCAGCGCATTGAAATCGATGCGCTGCATGACGGCCGGTGGCGTACGGGCGTATTCGCGGAAGTCGTCCACCATCTGCTTAAGCGAGGCCACCTGGTTGACGATGGTGTTGGTGGACCGCGTGACGATCTGGGCTTCGGCGGGTTGCAGCTTGCCTTCCAGCTTCATGGCCAGCCGCTCGGCGGATAGCTGGATCGGCGTCAGCGGGTTCTTGATTTCATGCGCCAGACGGCGCGCCACTTCGCCCCACGCCACGGTGCGGTTCGCGGAAATCACTTCGGTAATGTCGTCAAACACGACCAGATAGCCGTTGCCGCGCCCATCCACGCGCAGATGCGTGCCACGCGCGAGCAGCGTGAGGGGCTGCGGCGCGGTGGCCGCATCGCCCTGGGACGGGCTGATCTCAAACTGCTGCTGCCAATGCTGGCGCTCGGACCCGACGGCCGCATGCGTGGAAAACGCCTGACGGACGATATTGGCAAATTCCAGCATGCCGTCCGCCGTCTCTAGCGGCCGGCCGATCACCGACCTCAAGTCAGCACCCAGGATGGTCTGCGCGCCCTGGTTGACGGTGGTGACGCGGAACGCCTCGTCAAACACCAGCACGCCCGAAGACAGGTTAGACAGCACGCTTTCCAGATAGACGTTGGACCGCTCCAACTGCTGGCGATTGCTTTCGACCATGCGCCGCGCTTCGTCCAGCTGGCGTGTCATGGCATTGAACGACCGCGTCAGCTGGCCGACTTCATCGCGCTCAGGCGGCTCGGGCAGCGGCCGGTAATCGCCCACGCCCACGGCCTGCGTGCCGCCGGCCAGGCTCAGCAACGGCCGCACCAGACGTTTCGATAGCGACAGCGCCACCGCGATGGCGCCAAACGCGGCCAACAACAGCGCCAGCGTCAGGGTAATTCCGTACAGCTTGCGCAGGCCCAGCCGGGACAAGGCCAGTTCCTGGTAGTCGCGGAAGCCTTGCTGCACCAGGTTGGCGTTGTGCGCGATCTGCTCGGGCACGGGTTGCAGCAGTTGCAACCAGCGCGGCTCGGACGCCGCGCCCAGCAGATTGTCGTAGCGGTCCGGCCCGGTCAGAGGAATCACCACGCGCAGATGCAGGCCCGTTTCCGCGCCCGGCGTCACCGGGTCATCGGCCTCGGCGGCCGAGTAGCCGCGCGCCAGCCGCAGCTGGTTCATCACCGTGGAGGGCGGCGTGGCGGGCATCAATTGACCATATTGGCTGGTAGAGAAGGCGATCATGCGGCCGCTGCCCGTGAACACCATGGCTTCCTGCACGCCATTGGCTTCGCGCAAGCGGGTCAGCGCCAAGGTCACGCCGCTGTCGGTGCTTCGGTTCAGCTCCATCGCCATGGAGCGCGCCCGGGCGTCCAGATCAGCCAGCAGAGAATCAAGCGCGGCGCGCCCCAGGTTCAGGCCCGCTTCCAGCGCCGTATCCACCCGCACGTTGAACCAGGATTCGATCGAGCGTGACATGAACTGCACCGACACGGTGTAGATCAGGGCGCCGGGCACCACGCCGATCAACGCAAACGCCAACGAGAAACGCGCCGTCAGGCGCGCGCCAAACTGCCGGCGGCGGATCTGCCGCGCCAGCCGTACCGTCAACGCCACCACCCAGATGAACAGGGCCAGCGCGAAAACGCCGTTCAACACCAGCAAGGTGTCGTAATAACGCGCAAAGCGAGAGGCATTGCCCGTGGACCATGCCAACAGGCCCAGCAACGCCAGGCCACTTACGGCCCCTACCATCAGGGCCAGCCGGAGCAACAACCTCATGAGGGATCTTTCTCCTTGTCGCTCAGCATGAACGAGAAGTCCATCCACGGAGTGCCTTGGGCCCACGAGCTGCTGTTCAAGGCGTTGACCTGGAAAGGCCGCGGCAAGAGCGAGGTGTCCAGGCGCAGGCGCAATTGGCCGCCGTACAGCACCCCTTGATCGAATTCGGACGCGTCAGCCACCGGCCAGTTGCGGATATGGCGAATGACGCTCATGGCGTCGTCCAGCGAGGCCACCGGGAATGAGAGTTCGCCCACGCCGGCGCGCCATTGTCGCGTCAACGCGTTATACACGACCCGCCACGTGCGCGAGGTGTCTACCAGAGACTTGTCGAACCACCACCAGCGTTCGCGCGTCATCGTCAGATCGGCCGTGAAATAAAGCGGAACGCCGCGCTGGGCGGCGTCCCGTAATTGCTGGTTCAGTTCGAATTCGATGTCCGCGTCGATTTCGAGCTTGCCATTGCGCACCGCCGGCTCAACCCGCGTGACCTTCGGCTCGGCGCCATAAACCTGACCGCCCGGCACTAACGAAAGCAAGGCAGATGCCAGCAACAACCCAAGAAATAAACGCGAAATAATGGACATACGACACCGAAACACCGTCATGCCCCTATTCTTGGTGATTCAGGACTGCTTGGCAAACAAGGCGTAGAAAAACCCGTCATGTTGTTCAGCGGGTGTTGCATTGAGCGCAACTGGCAGCAGCTGGCCCGGGGCATCCAGCCGTTGGGCTTCCGGATGACGCTGCATGAATTCCAACGCCTGGCGCGCGCCTTCGATCGGGAAAATCGAGCACGTCACATAGAGCAGGCGTCCGCCCGGCGCCACGGTTTTCCATAGCGAATCCAGGATGCGGGCTTGCAGGGTCGCCGTGCGGCGCACGTCGTTCTCGCGGCGCAACCAGCGGATGTCCGGATGGCGGCGCACGATGCCCGACGCCGTGCACGGCACATCCGCCAGCACCGCGTCGAAGGGCTTGCCGTCCCACCAGGCGTCAAGATCGGCCGCATCGGCGGCTTGCAGCTGGACGCGATCGCTGGCCAGACCCAGGCGGCCCAGGTTCTCTTCCACGCGTTCCAGGCGTTCGCCGTCGGCGTCCAGCGCCACAAGGTCGATGTCCGCCAGTTCCAACAGGTGGGCGGTCTTGCCGCCGGGCGCGGCGCAGGCATCCAGCACGCGCATGCCGTCGGCGGGCGCCAGCAGTTCGGCCGCCAACTGCGCGCCCGCGTCCTGCACCGACCACCATCCTTCGGCAAATCCGGGCAGCTGGGTCACGGGCTTGGGGCTGCCCAGCACCAGACCGGCCTGGCCGACGGGTTCCGCCGCAAGGCCGGCGGCCTCAAACGCCGCCAGCACCTGTTCACGGCTGGCGCGGCGAGGGTTCACGCGCAAAG
>CAJYKY010000383.1 GCA_913775005.1 uncultured Achromobacter sp. | reverse complement strand
CGATGCCTGGATCACAATGACGTCCTGCTCAGTCGTGGGAATGGCCGATTCGAAAATGTCTTTGAGCAGGTCGCGGCGGTCTCGCAGGCGCAGATCATTGAGCAGCAGCTTCATGATGTTGCAGTGGCCCGGGTAGCGCACCGACTTGTAATCCACATTGCGCGCGCGGCCCAGCAGCGTGGCCGGTAGCGTGCCCAGCCCGCCGGACGTGTTGAAGGCTTCGTATTCGACCCCGTCCAGCGCAAAGGTTTCATAGCCTTCCAGCGCGGGCACCGAGGTCAATTGCCCATCCACAATGGCTTCGCACGGGTTGCAGTATTCGTTGATCAGGCCTTCGGTGCTCCACGTCAGGTTGTAGCGCAGGCTGTTCGACGGATAGCGCGGCAGGGCGCCGACACGCATGCGCAAATCCAGCAAGGTGTCGAAGCGGCGCGCCAGCGCGTTGCCGACGATGCCGATGAAGCCCGGCGCCAAGCCGCATTGCGGCATCAGCACACTGCGCGCGTCTTGCGCCAACGCCTGGATGGCGTGCGTGCTGGCCACGTCTTCGGTCAGGTCGAAATAATGCACGCCCGCTTTGGCGCACAGTCCGGCCACGGCCGTGGCGCGGTGAAAGGGCAGGGCGTTGACGACGGCATAGGCGCCTTCGATCGCGCTGGCCACCGAGGCGTCGTCGCTGATCTGCCGCGTCTGGCAGCCCAGTTCAGCCAGTACGGCCAGACGGGCGGGGTCCTGGTCGGCCACCAGCACGGAATAGTCGCCGCTGCGTTCCAGCATCAGGGCGATGGCGAAGCCGATTTTTCCGGCGCCCAACAGAACAATCGGACGAAGGGATGCTGACATGGTGCTGCTCCTGCAATGAGGGGGGATGGGTTGGCCTCATGCTATGCGGGAGTGTTGTCGATTTGTAGAGCAAAAAGTGTCGTAACGGCTGAAGCAATCGTCACTATGACTAAACGAGTTGTCGTTATGTCAAAAACAACGCCCCGCGGCCGGGGGGCCGAGGGGCTTTGCAAGGGTGCTGTCACGGCCTCTCGGCCCGTGGATCAGCTGCCCATGGGGGGGTAGTCCATGTTGCCGAAGGTCACCAGGCCTTCAGCTTTGGCTTGTGCCAGTTGCGATTCAACTTGAGCACGCGTCAGCGACGTGTTGTGTTCAGCCGAAGCGACGGGCGGGTAGTCCAGGTTGCCGAAAGTGACTTCGCCGGCGTTCTTGGCTTGGGCCAGTTCAGCTTGAACTTGTTGCGAGGTCAGGCTGGACTTCTGGGCGATGGCGGCGGGGTAGCCTTCTTCGCCAAACGTGTATTGGCCCGAAACCTTGGCTTGTTGCAGTTCGGCTTGGACTTGAGCGCGCGTCGGGCCTTGGTCGGCTTCAGCGGCTTGAGCGCCAGCGGCGATAACGGACAGGGAAAGCATCAAAGCGGTTGCAAGGGTTTTCATAGCAGACCTCCGGTGTCTTGTGAGCTTGGGATCCGAACTGGGCTGGCGTGATTGCCGAGGAGTTCGCTTGCTGTGGTCCCGATGAGATGCATTCTGTGCTCAAACAACCTCGGGATAAACCCTTATTACCTGAAAACATCTTTCCAAAATATGTACTAATCGCCGTCAATTGTCCATGTTGGCACCATGGGTGGTGATATTTCCATCTGATGACACGATAGCTTGGGGTTGGCCACGACGGACTCGGGGTAGAAAACCTTCAGAAACGACAAACCCCGGGACAGGCCCGGGGTCTTGTGTGATGGCAGCAACGCGTCTGTCGACGCGGGCAGGGCGTTAGCGGTTCAGTTCCACCAGCGCGGCGTTGTACTCGGATTGCGCTTCTTCCAGCTTGCGCTGGGCCTTGTCGATCTTGTCCTGCTTGCCCTTGGCGCGCGCTTCCTTGAGTTCCTGTTCGCGTTCAGACACTTTGGTTTGCTTCTCGCGCACATCGGCTTCGCGTTGGGATTGCAGGCGGCCGTCGGTGCAGTGGGCGCGGGCTTCAGCCAGCGCCTTGCGCAGGCCGGCTTCGCGGCGGGTGTTGTTCTGCGCCTGGGCGGCTGCAATGTCGTTTTCGATCTCGCAGAACTTGGCGGCGCAGCCGCGCTGGGCCGAGCAATCGGTAGCGGCTTGGGCCGGCGCGAAGCCGGCCAGCGCGCACACAGCGGCGGCAGCGGTCAGGGATTTGATCAATGCGGGCATGCGGTGTCTCCGTAAGGCGGGGCGGAAGCGTCATGATCGCTTGATCCGGCATCGGCGGCAATGCGCGGGGTCAAGACAGTGCGGCTCAGCGGATCAGCGTACCCGCCAGCGCAGCGGCCACCAGCAGCGCGCCCAGCCACAGGTTCGCGCGAAACAGCATGAAGTTGCGGCTGGGGTGCTGGATGTCGAACACCTTCAATTGCCAGGCCAGGTGCAGCGCCACGGCGGCAATGCCCACCTGATAGGCCCACGACAAGCCCATCGCGTACCCGCCCCAGGACCACAGCACGACCGTGCCCAGGTAGAAGCCGCCGATCCACAGCTTGCCCTGGTCGCCAAACCGCATCGCGGTGGAATGCAGGCCCAGGCTGCGGTCATCGCGCACGTCGACATAGGCGTAAATGCTGTCGTAGCCCACCTGCCACATCACCGCGCCCGCCCACATGGCGATGGCGGCCAGCGGCACGTGGTTCTGCGTGTCGGACCAGGCCATGAGCATGCCCCAGTTAAAGCAGATGCCCAGCACGACTTGCGGCCAATACGTGACGCGTTTGCACAGCGGGTAGATGAAGACGAAGGGCAGCACCGCCACCGCCAGCCAGCGGCTCATCTCGTTCAAGAAGAACAGCAGCGATCCGCAGACCAGCAATTGGCCCAGCAGGAACCACACGGCGTTTTTCATCGTCAACTGGCCGCTGGTCAGCGGCCGGAAGCGCGTGCGTTCGACGTGCTTGTCGAAGTTGCGGTCGCACATGTCGTTGACGGTGCAGCCGATGCCGCGCATCAACAGCGCACCCAGCGAGAAGACGATCAGGCGTTGCAGATCCGGCAATCCGCCCGCCGTTTGCACCAGCGCGGCGATGGCGGGCAGCAGCGTGAGCCAGGTGCCGATGGGGCGGTCCAGGCGGCACAGGCGGGCGTAGGGACGCCAGGACTTCGGAAGCCAGCGTTCGACCCAGTCGGTGAAGACGATGTCGCTGAGGTCGACGGGAGGTTGTTGCGAGGCGCTCACTGTCACGGTCGGAAAATGGTCGGGAAAGCCGACAGCATAAAACAACGGCCGGGCATTGCGCCCGGCCGTGGAAGGTCTATCGCCGATCAAGGCGCGGTTTTGAGGCCGCGCCTGACGGCATGCAGCGTCTTGAACGCCGCTTAGGCGGTGTATTCCTTGAGCAGCTTGCCCAGGATGGCGATGCCGGTACGGATCTTGTCTTCCGGCACCGTGGCAAAGCTCAGGCGCAGCGTGTTCGCGCGGCCAGGGCCGCAGTAGAACGGCGCGCCGGGCACGAAGGCCACGTTCTGGGCGATGGCCTTTTCCAGCAGCTTGGTGCTGTCGATGTGCTCGGGCAGCGTCAGCCAGATGAACATGCCGCCTTCCGGCTTGGTCCAGGTGACGGTGGACGGGAATTCGCGCGCGATGGCTTGCAGCATGCAGGTGCCTTGAGCGCGGTAGATTTCGCGCACATTGGGCAGATGCTCTTCCAGGAAGCCTTCCTTGACGATTTCGTAGACGGCCATCTGGGTCAGCGTGGGCGTGTGCAGGTCGGTCGCTTGCTTGGCTTGCACCAGCTTGTTGATCAGCGCGCGTCCGCCCACGATGTAGCCCAGGCGCAAGCCGGGAGCCAGCACCTTCGAGAACGTGCCCAGGCGCACGACGTTGGCGCCGTATTCGGCCGCCATCGAAATGAGGCCCGGCTGCGGCTCGCCTGCGTAGCGCAGTTCACCGTAGGGGTCGTCTTCGATGATGGTCAGGTTCAGTTCGGCGGCGCGCTTGAGCAGCGCAACGCGGCGTTCCAGGTTCAGCGTGCGGCCGGTGGGGTTCTGGAAGTTGGGCAGCGCGTACAGGAAGCGGGCGCCGTCAGCCAGTTCGGGCGTGATCGCTTCGGGGATCAGGCCGCCTTCGTCGGTGGGCACCGGCACGAACTTGGGCTGGTACAGGCTGAACGATTGCAGCGCGCCCAGGTAGCTCGGGTCTTCGACCAGCACCTTGCTGTCTTTGTCGACCAGCACTTTGCCCAGCAGGTCCAGCGCTTGCTGCGAACCCGAGACGATCAGGACCTGGTCGGGGGCGACGTTGGCGCCGGCACGGTTCAGATCATCAGCAACCCATTGGCGCAGCGGGCCGTAGCCTTCGGTGGGGCCGTATTGCAGGGCCGCGCGGCCGTTGGTGGACAATACCTTGTCGAATGCAGCACGTACCACCTCTACCGGGAAGCCGCCGGGCGCCGGCAGGCCGCCTGCGAACGAAATGACTTCAGGGCGCTCGGTGACCTTGAGGATCTCGCGGATGGCGGAGCTGGTAAGTTGCTGAGCGCGTTCCGAAAAGGAAAACGCAGGTTCGAGAGGCTTGTCCATGGATTGCTTCTTGATCAAGAAGAGTGAAAGAAAGAGGCGGTACGGGGGACTGCAACAAAAAAAGTATTGTCCCACACGGTAGCAGCCCGGCCCCTTTAACGCGTAGAACCCCTAAAATCACCTGCATCGAAAACTGCCTGTACAGTTACATTTACCGCTATGTTTGAAGCCGCCCCGATTCATGCCGATTCCAAAGCCGCCCTGTACAAAGCGCTGGTCGCGCAAGCCCGCGCCCTGCTTGAAGGCGAGCCGGATCGCATCGCCAACGCCGCCAACCTGAGCGCGCTCGCCTACCAGGCCCTGCCCGAGCTGAACTGGGCGGGGTTTTATTTCTTCGACGGCACGGAACTGGTGCTGGGGCCTTTCCAGGGCAAGCCGGCCTGCGTGCGCATTCCGCTGAACCGCGGCGTGTGCGGCGCGGCCGCCAGCCAGCGCGAAACGCAGCTGGTGCCGGACGTACACGCGTTCCCAGGCCACATCGCCTGCGATGCGGCTTCGCGTTCCGAGATCGTGGTGCCGCTGGTGCATAACGGCGAGTTGATCGGCGTGTGGGATGTGGACAGCCCCGTGCCCGATCGCTTCGACGAAGACGACCGCCAAGGCATGCAGGCGCTGTGCGCTGTGTTCCTGGCCAGCCTGCGCTAAGGGGCAGGCGCTGAGGTCCAAGCCACGGCTGCGGACGCCGCGTATCGATCCGCGTTGACAGCCTTGCAGCCGCCCGGTAGATTTCTGCATCCGTCGCTTATCGCGCGTTCCATTCATTCATGATTCATCAGGCCAACTCTTCCGCTTTCTGCATCCGCGCCCTGTGCGTGGTGCTGACTGCCGTCGGCCTGAAATCCAAAAAACAGCCGCTCATCTGACCGGAGCATGCTGTTCCGTCAGATGGGCGACGGAACAGCGGCCTCTTGGCGGCGCTTCTTGGCGCCTGTCGCGCGCACCACTGATATCCCGAGCACTTCTGTACGGTCCAACCACGGTCCTTACACCGAAGGAGTGTTCACATGTCGATTCAACAATCTCTTTTCCAGGGCGTCTGGGTGCCGCTGGTGACGCCGTTTTCCGGCGGCGCCGTGGATGGCGGTGCGTTGCGCCGGCTGGTGCGCCATTACGCGGCGGCTGGCGTTGATGGCCTGGTCGTGTGCGGCAGCACGGGCGAAGCGGCCTCGCTGGATGACGCCGAACAGCTGGCCGTGCTGGACGCCGTGCTGACCGAAGCCGGCCGGCTACCCGTCATCATGGGCCTTGCCGGCAATCATCAGGGCCATGTGTTGCAACGCCTGTCGGCCTTCGGCACACGCCCGCTGGCCGGCATTCTGGCGCCCGCGCCGTACTACGTGCGCGCCGGCCAACAGGGCGCCGCTGCCTACTTCCGCAGCTTGGCCGATGCCTCGCGCTTTCCCCTGGTGCTCTACGACATTCCCTACCGCACCGGCACCACACTGGAGACCGCAACGTTGCTGTCGCTGGCCGCGCATCCGAACATTGCGGCCATCAAGGATTGCGGCGGGTCGCTGGAAAAGACGCTGGCGCTGATCAACGACGGCCAGATGAATGTGTTGGCGGGCGAAGACTTGCAAACGTTGTCCGTGCTGTGTCTGGGCGGCGCGGGCATGATCGCGGCGGCGGCGCACATCCGCCCTGATCTGTTCGTTGCGATGTACCAGGCGGTGCGCGCGCAGCAGCTGGACCTTGCCCGCCGCCTCTTCATGGCCTTGGCGCCCGTGATTCAGCTGGCGTTTGAAGAACCGAATCCGGGTCCGCTCAAGGCGCAACTCGGCCGGCAGGGATTGTTGACAGACGAATTGCGCCTGCCCATGCCGGCGGCCAGCGCGGCCTTGGCGGCACGCATGGATGCGGCCGTAGCAGGCTTGAACCGCCAGTTTCCGTGCCAATAGCCGGAAGTTAGGCCGTGATCCGGGCGCGGCTGGCAGCTTTGTGTTGCCCGGATTCATTTTGTAATAAATGACCTACCGGGAAACTGACGGATTGCTTATGATGCGGCCATTCTCAGGGTGAAACCACACGTTCATGGCCCACGCTTTTGAAGCCTTGTCCGCCTGGCAGGTCATGCTGGCGGGGCTCCTGTTTTTCGGCGGCATCTATCTGCTCTTTGGCGCGGCCACGTGGCTGCTGACGCAACACGTGCTGCCGGCATTGGGCATCGGCCGGCCGCTGGACCCGCGCCCCTTGGCGCCCGGCCAGCTGCGCCGCGAATTCATGCAATCGGGCCTGTCCATCCTGTTGTTCGGCACCGGCATGATTTTCCCGTGGGGTTTGTTGCAACTGGGGTGGGCCCATCTGGATCCGGACCCCACCTGGCAGAAAGTCGTGATCGAAATCCTGGTGCTGGTCGCCTGGAACGACGTGCACTTCTGGATCAACCACCGCCTGCTGCATACCAAGCCGCTGCGCCGCTTTCACCTGCCGCATCATCGGTCGGTGGTGACCACGCCGTTTTCCACCTACAGCTTTCACCCCATCGAAGCGCTGATGCTGGGCAATGTGATCATGCTGCCCATGGTGCTGCACGACTTCAGTTTCTGGGCGCTGGCCTCCGTGCCGCTGTTCAGCCTGTTTTTCAATTGCATCGGCCACGCCAATTACGACTTTTTCCCGAAGGTGTCGTATGCGCACTGGTTCGCTGCCAGCCGCCGGCATCATCTGCACCACGCCTGCTACAACGGCAATTACGGTTTTCAGTTCACCTTCATGGACCGCCTGTTCCGCACGCGCTTGAAAGCCGAAGCGGCGGCCCCCCAGCTGGACGCCTTCCAGCGCAGAGAATCGCTTGGCGGGCGCGCCTAGTTCCCGGCGCCGGCTGCCGTCGCTGCGCAATCGTCGCGACTGGCAAAGCCTGGCCTATCTGGCTGCGCTGCCCGCGCTGGCGGCCTGGCAGTGGGTGCACGGGTTCTGGTGGCCGCTGTATGCGTTGATGCTGTTCTTGACGCTGGGCATCGGCGTTATTCATCACAACCACACGCACATCCGGATGTGGCACGGCCGCTGGACCAATCGCGCGACCGATTTCTGGATCACGCTGTTGCAAGGGCATCCCACCTTCGTGTTCTACCCGGCGCATGTGGCTAACCATCATCGCTACAAGCACGGCGCGCGCGATGCCGCGCGCACGTATCGATTCGGTGGCGACACGAATCATCTGCTGGGGTACGTGCTGCATCCTTTCCAGGCCGGCTGGGTGCTGTATCCGATGTTCTTTGCGTGGCTGGCGCGCTTGCGCCGCCACTGGCCCGGCGCGTGGCGCTATTGCGTGGCGCAGTACGGCGCGTGGTTCGGCTTGTGGGGCGGGCTGTTGATGGTGAACCCCGTCAAGGCGCTGGTGTTCGTGATCGTGCCGCAGTTGCATGGCTTGCACTGGCTGCTGGCCACAAATTACCTGCAACACGCGCATGCCGATGGTGGCCCGCGCCACGTTGCCGGGCTGAACTACGCGCGCAATTTCGAAGGCTTGGTCAACCCGCTGCTGTTCAACATCGGCTTGCACACCGCGCATCACGAACATCCGCGTGCGCACTGGTCTGAACTGACTCGCCTGCATCGCGAGCATTACCGCCATCGCGTCAATCCCGCGCTGAATGAACGCGGGCTGGCGCCTTATATGTTTCGCGTGTTTGTGCTGAGCCTGGTCGTGCCGCGCCTGCGCAGCCGTTCATGCATGGCGCCCGAGCACGTCCGCTAGCGCCGCGTTCCACCTTTTACCTGAGACCTGTCCCATGCCCATCGCGTTCAATCGTGTCTATCTGGAAAGCGCCGGTTATTTCATGCCGGGCGAACCCGTTTCCAACGACGCCATGGACAGCTACATCGCGCCGCTGAACCGCATGTCCACGCGCATCAAGGGCCGCATCCTGGCTGAGAACGGCATCAAGCAGCGTTACTACGCCATCGACCCGGAAGGGCAGACGGTGTACACGAATGCGCAGCTGGCCGCCCACGCCATCCGGGATTGCCTGCGGCGTCATGACAGCGATCTGTCGGCCGTGTCGCTGTTGACCAGCGGGTCGTCGGGTGGTGATGCGTTGATGCCGGGTTTTTCGAACATGATCCAGGGCGAGCTGGCTGCGCATCCGATGGAAACGCTGTCGGTGCACGGCATCTGCGCGGCGGGCGTGTCGGCCATTCAGGTGGCGGCGCAAGGCGTCGAAATGGGCGGACACGCCAGCGCGCTGGCCGTGGCCAGCGAACTGCCGTCGCGGCTGTTCAAGCGCTCGCGCTTTGCCGCGCGCGGTTATGACGCTGACTTCGACGCGCACTTCTTGCGCTGGATGCTATCGGACGGCGCGGGCGCGCTGTTGCTGGGCAATTCCGGCCGTGCGCTGCCAGGCGCTTCCAGCGGCGTGCGGCTGAAATTGAAATGGGTGCATCAGCGTTCGTTCTCGGGCGACTATCCGGTGTGCATGCAGCTGGGCCTGTCGGCCGACCGCCAGAAAGGGCATCTGGATTATCCGTCGTGGAACGAGGCCGAAGCCGATGGCGCGCTGTCGCTGCGTCAGGACATCCGCCTGTTGCCGCATCTGTTCGATATCGGCATTCACGAATACGCCAAGCTGGTGCGCGATGGCTGGCTGGATCCCGACCAGGTGGATCACTTCCTTTGCCACTACTCGTCGGAAAAATTTATTCCGGTGGTGGAAGACTTGATGGAAAAAGCGGGTCTGGTGATCCCGCGTGAACGCTGGTTCAGCAACCTGGCCTGGCGCGGCAACACGGGGGCGGCGTCCATCCTGATCATGCTGGCCGAGTTCCTGGAAACGCGCGAGATCAAACCGGGCGAGCAGATCTTCTGCTACATCCCCGAGTCGGGCCGGTTCATGGCGGCGTACATGCTGCTGGAGGCGGAAGCCGTGCATGGTGCGTCGGGGGCCGTGGCGTCTGCCACGCCGCAAGCTGTGCAAGTAGCGCACCCGCCGCGCGAACACGAGCAAAGCGATGACGCGGCCGCCATCGCACCCCCGCATGACCCCGACATGGCGCCGCAAGGCCTGGGCCAATTGCTGACAGAGCTTGCGGCGATCTGGCATGACTACCGTTCGCGCGTGTGGCGCACGCCGGTAGTGCGGCGCTTGCGCAACCGCCAGTTCCAGACGTCCGACTATCTGAACTGGATGGAAAACTGGATTCCGCAGGTGCGCGAAGGCAGCAAGTGGATGCGCGAAGGCGCGGCCTCGCTCACGGAACAGTACGCGCCGCTGGCCGCGCTGATCGACATGCATGCGGGCGAAGAGCAAAACGATTTCCAGATTCTTTTCCAGGACTACCGCAATGCCGGCGGCACGGTCGACAGCATCGACGCGCTGCGCCGCAACCCCGGCGGCGAGGCGCTGAACGCCTATCTGCACAGCCTGGCCGCAACGCGCGACCCAATTGGCCTGCTGGGCGCCATCTACATCATTGAAGGCACAGGCCAGCGCATCGTGCCGGCGCTGCTGCCCTTGCTGAAGGCCAGCCTCGCGCTGCCGCCGGACGCTTTCCGCTTTCTGGAATACCACGGTCATAACGACGAGCATCACCTGGCGCGCTGGTTGTCCGCCGTGGAGCTGGCGCTGGATTGCGACGAAGACGGCCGCGCCGAGCAACGCATTGTCGACACCGCGCGCCGCACCGCCGCGCTGTATCTGATGCAGTTTCACCACGTGATGGAGGGCGATGCGGCATGAGCACGGAACCCGAATTCCTGGCCAAGCCGCACGACCCGGCTGACCCTAGCCCCTGGCTGGCCTTGTACCTGGACCGCAGCACGCCGCTGCCGGACAAGGTGAAGAAGGCCTGGCTGACGGATTCCAGCTGCGCGTCGCGCCAATACCTGCTGCCGTTTCTGCGGCCGCTGGCGCGCGCTTTCATCATCCTGATCCAGGTGGTGAAGACCTTCCTGCCGCGCCGCTGGTCGCATTCCAAGCTGCTGCACCGCATCCTGGCGTGGGGGCTCAAGCGCTTTGTCTCGCCCGAAGCCAACTGGCTGATCCTGCGCCACTTCCATCTGGGCGCGCAGGCGCTGGCCTTCATCGCGGCGAATTCCCCGGTGCCGATCACGACGACGCCGCTGGAACCTCTGGAGATCGATGATTTGGCGGACGAGCTTTTCGTCAAACATGACCTGAACCTCTTCAACTTCGTGATCCGCTTGAACCAGGCGTTGCGGGACGCGGGCGTGGAAATGCACGCGCCCGAGTCGGTGGATTTTTCGATGATCCAGGATCCGCCGCTCAAGCTGGAGGACATGCCGCGCGGCAAGCTGAATTTTCTGGACCTGCAAAGCGCCATCGAACTTTTCACGCCGCTGTATCAGCTGATGCTGACCGACAACGATTTCTGGCGCGCCTGCAATTCGCTACAGCTGGACGAGACCATCGGCATCTATGCGGCCAAGTTGCTGGGCGCGCCGCAGCACCTGATCCTGGTCAACAACAGCCACCCGCTGGTGCCGCTGTCGACGCTGCGCGCGGGCTACCGCCTGGTGCTGCATGGCTTGTCCACCGAGATGCTGCACAGCTTGTTGATGGAGATGAAGGCCGCGCAACTGGGCGCGGAGCCGCCCGCGCCGATTGCGTGATGCGCTGGCGGATCAACGTGCCAACCCCGGTGTAGACCCGTAGTTTCATCGCGCAGCCGCCGCGTTATAGTCCGAGTCCCTATTTCGCGAAGGTCCCGTCATGCCTCAGCCCATTGAAGTCATCGCCACAATTCTGTTCGCCGTGGCGGTGCTTCATACGTTCTCGGTCCCTGTGTTTGCGCGGCTGGCGCACCGTGGCGGTCCCCACGCGGGCTTCTGGCATCTGCTGGCTGAAGTCGAAGCGGTGTTCGGCGTCTGGGCCTTTGCGCTGATCGTGACGATGGCCGCGCTGTCCGGCCCGGCCAGCGCGATCAACTACATGGACACGCGCAACTTCACCGAGCCGCTGTTCGTCTTTGTGATCATGGTGGTGGCGGCCAGCCGGCCCATCCTGGAAATGGTGGGCTTGATGGTGCGCATCGTGGCGCGCGTGTTGCCGCTGCCGCGTGAATTGGCCACCTTCTTCGTGGTGATGGCGCTGGTGCCGCTGGGCGGTTCCTTCATTACCGAACCGGCCGCCATGACGCTGGCCGCGATCTTGCTGCGCGACGCTTATTTCCGCACGAGCGGCCGCGCGGGCTTCAAGTATCTGACGCTGGGCGTGCTGTTCGTGAACGTGTCGATTGGCGGCGTGCTGACGTCTTATGCCGCGCCGCCGGTGCTGATGGTGGCGTCCACGTTCAACTGGGACACGGCATACATGGCGCAGCATTTCGGCTGGCGTGCCGCCATCGCCGTGTGCCTGAACGCAGGCCTGCTCACCTTCATCTGCCGCAAGGCGCTGATGGAACGGTCGGTAGGGACGGGCAGCGGCGTGGACGGCGAAGAGGGCGCGGACAAGCGTCCGCCCGTGCCCGCCATCGTGATCCTGGTGCACCTCGTCTTCCTGGTGGCCGTGGTGCTGACGGCGCATCACCCCGCGATTTTCCTGGGCCTGCTGATGATGTTCATCGGCTTCTCGGAAGCGTACAAGCGCCATCAGAACCGCCTGCTGATCAAAGAAGGACTGATGGTGGGCTTCTTTCTGGCCGGGCTGGTGGTGCTGGGCGGTTTGCAGAAATGGTGGTTGCAGGATCTGCTGGGCGGCTTGGAACCCTTTGTGCTGTTCTGGGGCGCAACGGCGTTGACGGCCATTACCGACAACGCCGCGCTGACGTATCTGGGGTCGCTGGTGGAGGGCACGAGCGAGGCCTGGCGTTACATGCTGGTGGCCGGCGCCGTCACGGGCGGGGGGCTGACCGTGATTGCCAACGCGCCCAACCCGGCGGGTTTTGCCATCCTGAAAAACCATTTTCCGGACGGCAGCATTTCGTCGGGCCGCCTGTTCCTGTCGGCGTTGGGGCCGACCCTGATCGCGGCGGTGATGTTCCTGCTGCCGGTCTAGGCAGGCCATCCAGGCAGGCAATCTGTGGCCCCGGCGCAGCCCCGCCGGGCCGGACACCGACGCTTCACGAAAAACCGCTAAAATTCAAGACTTTCCCGATTTTTTTCCGGCCATGCCCGACCGCCGCCCTGAACCTTAACGTTCGGTTCCCGACGGCTTTTGATTTTCCGGGCCCGCGCCTGGGAGCTCCTGATGCCCATCTACGCTTATAAGTGCAGCGCCTGCGGCCATGCCAAAGACGTCTTGCAGAAGATTTCCGACGCGCCGCTTTCGGTTTGCCCCGAATGCGGTCAAAGCACGTTTTCCAAGCAGGTGACCGCGGCTGGATTCCAGCTCAAGGGCTCCGGCTGGTATGTCACCGATTTCCGGGGCAACGGTTCTGGCGGCGCTGCGCCGACCAGCACGCCGGCTCCCTCGGAAGGCGCCGCGCCGGCTGCCCCGGCTGCGTCAGCGCCGGCCGCTGCGGCGCCGGCTGCGGCTCCGGCCGCGCCCACGGGCGGGTCGGCCGCCTAGAGCCATCGCGATGCGGATGCGCCTGATCAAGAAGTACTTCATCACCGGCCTGCTGATCTGGGTTCCCCTGGTCATCACGGTGTGGGTGCTGGGTCTGCTGGTCGCCACCCTTGAAGGGTTCGTGCCTGGCTTTCTGTCGTCCGAATCGCTGTTCGGCATCGACATCCCCGGCTTCCGCTTCGTTCTGGTTATCGTGGTGGTACTGTTGACGGGCATTTTCGCGGCCAACCTGATCGGCCGCACCATGGTGGACCAGTGGGAAAACCTGCTGGGCCGCATTCCCCTGGTGCGCTCCATCTACAACTCGGTCAAGCAGGTCAGCGATACCGTGCTGGCGCCGAACGGCCAGGCATTTCGCCGCGCGGTGCTGGTGCAGTACCCGCGCGCGGGATCCTGGACCATTGCCTTTGTCACCGGCACGCCCAGCGGTGAAGTGGCCGACCTGATGCCAGGCGACCACATCAGCGTGTACGTGCCGACGACGCCGAACCCCACGTCCGGCTTTTTCCTGATGATGCCTCGCGCCGACGCGATCGATCTTCAGATGAGCGTGGACGCGGCATTGAAGTACATCGTTTCCATGGGCGTGGTCGCCCCGGCCCAGGCGTTCACGCCCGGGAGCCGGCCGGCCCCGCTCTCTCCGGCAGGTAGCGCGCAAGACGCGCCGCCCGCCGATTCGTAACCCTTACGCTCAAACTAAGCACACAACGGAGTCATCCCGCATGCGTACCTGCTACACCGGCCAGGTTTGCCGTGACCATCTCGGCCAGACCGTCACCCTGTACGGCTGGGTGAACCGCCGCCGCGACCACGGCGGGGTCATCTTCATCGACTTGCGCGACCGCGCGGGTCTGGCTCAGATCGTGTTCGATCCGGATAACGCCGCCTTCGCCACCGCCGAACGCCTGCGCAACGAGTTCTGCGTCCGCGTCACCGGCCTGGTGCGCGAGCGTCCGGCTGGCACCGCCAACAGCGAACTGGCCTCGGGCGAAATCGAAGTGCTGTGCAAGGAAGTCGAAATCCTGAACGCGTCGGTCACCCCGCCGTTCCAGCTGGACGACGACAACCTGTCGGAAACGACCCGCCTGACGCACCGCGTGCTGGACCTGCGCCGCCCGCAAATGCAGCGCAACCTGATGCTGCGTTACCGCGTGTCGATCGAAACGCGCAAGTTCCTGGACCAGCTGGGCTTCATCGATATTGAAACCCCGATGCTGGCCAAGAGCACGCCCGAAGGCGCGCGCGACTACCTGGTGCCCTCGCGTGTGAACGCCGGCCACTTCTTCGCGCTGCCGCAATCGCCGCAGCTGTTCAAGCAGATGCTGATGGTGTCGGGCTTTGACCGCTACTACCAGATCACCAAGTGCTTCCGCGACGAAGACCTGCGCGCTGACCGCCAGCCCGAATTCACCCAGATCGACTGCGAAACCTCGTTCCTGAACGAATTCGAGATCCGTGAAATCTTCGAAAACCTGATCCGCCACGTGTTCAAGGTGGTGCAGGGCGTTGACTTGGCCCAGCCGTTCCCGATCATGCCGTGGACGGAAGCCATGCGCCGCTACGGTTCGGACAAGCCGGACCTGCGCGTCAAGCTCGAATTCACCGACGTCACCGACGTGATGCGCGATGTGGACTTCAAGGTGTTTGCCGCCGCCGCGACGGCGCCCGGCAGCCGTGTGGTCGCCCTGCGCGTGCCCGGCGGCGCCGAAATGTCGCGTAGCGAAATCGACGGCTACACGCAGTTCGTCGGCATCTACGGCGCCAAGGGCCTGGCCTACATCAAGGTCAACGAAGTGGCCAAGGGCCGCGACGGCCTGCAATCGCCCATCGTCAAAAACCTGCACGACGCCGCGCTGGCCGAACTGGTCAAGCGTTCCGGCGCGCAAGACGGCGACATCATTTTCTTCGGCGCGGATCGCGAGAAGGTCGTCAACGACGCCATCGGCGCGCTGCGCGTGAAGATCGGCCACAGCGAATTCGGCAAGAAGACCGGCCTGTTCGAAGCCGGTTGGCAGCCGCTGTGGGTGGTTGACTTCCCGATGTTCGAATACGACGAGGAAGACGGCCGCTACACCGCTGCCCACCACCCGTTCACCAGCCCGAAGGACGGCCACGAAGACTTCCTGGAAACCGATCCCAGCAAGGCCTTCGCCAAGGCGTACGACATGGTGCTGAACGGTTGGGAAATCGGCGGCGGCTCGGTCCGTATTCACCGCGAAGAAGTGCAGAGCAAGGTGTTCCGCGCACTGAAGATCGGCGCTGAAGAAGCGCAGGAAAAGTTCGGCTACCTGCTCGACGCGCTGCAATACGGCGCGCCTCCGCACGGCGGCATCGCCTTCGGCCTGGACCGCATCGTCACGATGATGACCGGCGCCGAATCGATCCGCGACGTGATCGCCTTCCCGAAGACGCAGCGCGCTCAGGATCTGCTGACGCAAGCGCCGTCGGAAGTCGACGAAAAGCAGTTGCGCGAACTGCACATCCGCTTGCGCAACGTAGAGCAAAAGTAATCCCCCCCCCGAGGCGCCGGGGCGCCTCCCCCCCAGGGGGGCGCCTCGCGGGACCGGCGGAGCCGGATCCCGGCGGCCTCGCTTGGGCCGAGCGTGTTGCTTACGGAGAGATTTCTGTTGCGGCGGGGTGGTGTGGAATTGAGGTAATCTGGCAAACGCCGCTTTGTTGGCGGTGCTGACTGGGCCGCTGTTCGGGCTTGGTTAGTGGTTCCTCTGTTTTCAAAGGCGCCATCGCTTTTATGTCGCTCATCCGTGTCGTCAGCTACAACATTCACAAGGGCCGTTCGGCGTTGGGCCGGCGCGATTCCCTGAATGAACTACGCCTGGGTCTTTACGGCCTGCGCCCTGACCTGGTCTTTCTTCAGGAAGTCCAAGGCCGCAACGAGCAGAAGTCACTGCTTGATCTTCAACACGAATCGCTGGCCGCCGCCTTACGGCTGGATGTGGCCTATGGCCGCAACGCCGTGCGCCATGCCACGGATCACGGCAATGCGCTGCTGTCGCGCTACCCCATTCTTGACCACGAAAACCTCGACATCTCTGACCATCGGCTAGAGCAACGCGGGCTGCTGCACGCGCGCATTGAACTCGATGGCCGGGCGGTGCATTGCTTCGTGGTGCATCTTGGCCTGTTCGCCGGCAGCCGCAGCCGCCAGATCCTGGCGCTGACCGAGCGCATCCGGCGCATGGTGCCCGATGGCGAACCCATCCTGATCGCCGGCGATTTCAACGACTGGAATGACCGGCTTGCGCCGCTGTTCGTGCAGCAGCTTGGCCTGTACGAAGTGTTCTCGCATGCGCCGCGCAGCCATGGCGGTGAATTGCCGCGCCTGCGGGATTCCGTCAAACGGCTCAGCAATGCGCTGCGGGGCCTGCCCAACAGCGGCCTGTCGGTCATGGAACGCAACAATCAGCTGGGCATGGAGGGCAGCTCGCGTCTGCTGCTGCCGCCGCCCCGCACGTTCCCCGCCGTGTTCCCGTGGTTCCGTCTGGACCGCATCTATCAGCGCGGCTTTGCCGTGCGCAGCGCGCGCGTGCTGCGCGGACGGGAGTGGGCGCGGCTTTCCGATCACTCTCCCTTGCTGGCCGAGCTGGAACTTCCGTGAAGACCGAGCAGGTCAAGCTGGAGTGGACGGAGGGCAACAGCATCCGCTTGTTGCAGAACGGGTCCGACTTCTTTCCCGCCTTGTGCGAGGCCATCGATGCCGCGCAGGTCAGCGTGCACCTGGAGACCTATATCTTCATGGTCGACCGTAGCGGCTCGCAGGTGCTGGAATGCCTGACGGCGGCGGCGCGGCGCGGCGTGAAGGTGCGGGTGGTGCTGGACGGTTTTGGCAGTGCCATGAGCGTCGACTACGTGCGCACGCTGTTGTTGGAAGCCGGCGCGCAATGTCGCATTTTCCGGCCCGAGCCCCGCTGGTTCGCGCGCATGATTCCGTCGCGCAGCCGGCTGCGACGGCTGCATCGCAAAGTCACCATCGTGGATGGACGCATCGCGTTCATTGGCGGCATCAATGTCATTGATGACTACGATGACCTGGACCCTACCGATGGCATCAACGCGCCGCGTTTCGACTTCGCCGTGCAAGTGGAAGGGCCGCTGGTCACCGAAGCCGCCTACGCGCAGGACCTGTTGTGGGTGCGGCTGAACTGGGCGCGGCTGCGGCGCCATCCGCGCGACTGGAGCCGCATGCGGCTCACCAAGCCGCATCATGCGCATGTGGAACCTTGCGGCACGCTGCGCGCCGCGCTGGTGCTGCGCGACAACCTGCGCTATCGGCAGACGTTCGAACGCGCGTATCTATATGGCATCACGCAAGCGCGCCGTGACATCCTGATCGCCAACGCGTATTTCTTCCCGGGCCGACAGTTCCGCCGCGCCCTGGCCAAAGCCGCTGCGCGCGGCGTACGCGTGCGCTTGCTGCTGCAAGGCAAGGTCGAATACCGCATGCAGTATCACGCCACGCGCTCGCTGTACGACCAGCTGCTGCGCGACGGCATCGAGATCTACGAATACATGCCCAGCTACCTGCACGCCAAGGTCGCGGTGATCGACAACGTGGCGACGGTGGGTTCGTCCAACCTGGATCCTTTCAGCCTGCTGCTGGCGCGCGAGGCCAATGTCGTTGTGGACGACCAGCCCTTTGCGTGGGATTTGCAGGAACGCCTGGAAACCGCGATCCGCGAAGGCGGCCGCTTCATTCGTCCGCTGGATTATCAGCGCCGTGGCTGGGTGCGGCGCTGGGTGGACGCGGTGTCTTACACCATGCTGCGGATCGGCGTGGCGCTGACGGGGACGTCGGATAAGTATTAGTGCGGCGCTACCGCTGGGGCTACCGTCGAGCCGTTACGGCGCCGGACGGGGCCGGGGCTTGATCAAGCCCAGCGCCAGCGCAGTGCCCACCAGAATCACCGCCGCGCCCACCGCGATCGACGTCGTGATGTTTTCATCCAGAAACCACGCGCCCCACACCACGCCAAAGATCGGCACCAGGAAGGTGACGCTGACCGCCGCAGTCGGGCCCACGTTGGCAATCAGGCGGAAGAACACGATGTACGCCGCGCCGGTGCACACCACCGCCAGCAGGATGGTGGATATCCACGCGGCCGCCGATGCCGGCGCCTCGGGCCATGCCGAAATGGCGAGCGGCAGCAGCACCAGAGACGCGCCGATCATGCTGCCCGTGGCGCTGGCCAGCGCATCCACGCCGGTCAGGAAGCGCTTTGTGAAGTTGGCCGCAATGCCGTAGAACACCGGCGCGGATACCGCTGCCAGCACCGCAGGCCCAGTGCCGCCCGCCTGGAAGTTGAGCTTGTCCCACACCAGCACCACGATGCCCAGAAAGCCGATCAACAATCCCAACGACCGCATCCACGGCAACCTGTCTTTCAACCACAGCCATCCAACCACCGCGCCCCACACCGGCGTCACGGCGTTGGCTACGGACAGGAACCCGGCGCCTAGCGATTGCGCGGCATACGCGTAGAGCAAAAACGGAATCGCGGCATTGAGCGTGCCGACCACCAACAAGGCCTTCCAGCGCCGCGCGATCAACGGCAGCTTGCCGCGCCACATCGCGGCGGGCAGCAGGAACAGCGCCGCCAGCCCCACCCGAAGTTCGATCAGCGCGATGGGGCCGAATTCCTTCACGGCAACTCGCATGAACAAAAAGGAACCGCCCCAGACCGCTGCAAGCAGCAGCAGGTCCAGTAGATTGCGTTGGCGCATGATGGGTCTCAGGGGCGCCGCTTGGGCGCGATCGGAAGAATTCCGTGTAAGGGTCGGAAGCGGTTGCGTAGTTACGTTGCCGGTTACTTACGGCCGGTGGCCAGATTTTTCATCTTCACCCGGTGCGCCAGCAGCGCGCAGGTCAGCGACAGGACAATACAAAGGACCAGACCCGCCCGCACTCCGTTTAGTACCGTGCCGTGCGAAATGATGATGCCGACAATCGCCGTGCCCAGCGCGCTGCCAATCGCGCGCGTGGTCTGCACCAGCGCGGACGCCACGCCGACATCGCGGCGTTCGCTCAGCATCTGCATGAACAGCGTCAGGTTGGGCAACAGAAAGCCCAGCGCGCAGCCATTGACGAAGAAGGCCGCCAGGATCCACCATGCCGAAGTGCCGGGGGAAATCATCAACACCATCAGGCAGCCCGCCGCCAGCAGCACGCCGCCAAAGACCATCAGGCGCTGCGGCTCGGTCTGCCGGGGAAAGAGGCGCCCATTGATGATGCTGCCCACCGAAATCGCCGCCACCAGCGGCGTCAGCAGCAGACCGGCTTCGCTGGGCGTGTAACCCAGCACCTGCTGCAACAGCAGCGGGCTATAGAAGATCAGCACGAACATCACCGCGCCCACCATCATCGCGGCCAGATTCAACAGCCGGGATTCCTGGCCAGCGAGCACGCGCAGCGGAAAGATCGGTGACTTTACGCGGCGTTCAGTGGGGATCAGGATAGCGATGGCGGCCACGCCGATCACCGCCAGCATGGCGCCCAGCAGCGGATGCGCGTGTTCGCCCCGGGCAAACGCCAGTTCCAGCGCGGCCAGCGGGGCGCCAACGGCCAGCACCAGCAGGATGGCGCCAAGCCAGTCGATCTTGCGACTGCCATCGTGAATGGGTCGAAAACGCGGAAAGTAGCGCGCGAGCAGGAAGAATGCACCGGCGGCGGCAATCGGAGAAATGAAGAAGGCGGCGCGCCAGCCCAGCGCCTGCGTCGCCGCACCGCCCAGCACGGGTCCGATGCCGCTGGCCATGGCGAAGGCCGCAGACACCAATGCCATCCATCGCACACGTTGCTTGGCATCGGGAAACAGATCCGCCGGCGCCGCGAACGCGGTGGCGATCATCATGCCGCCACCCACGCCCTGCAAGGTGCGAAATACGATCAGCTGGGTCATGGTTTGCGCCAAGCCACAGGCAATGGACCCGAGCGCAATGATGAGGACGGACACCAGCATCAAGGGCTTGCGGCCGAACATGTCGCCTAGCCGGCCGAAGATCAGAATCGACGCCGCGGTGGCCAGCAGGTAGCCCGTACCGACCCAGGCATATAGCGCCATGCCGTTCAGCGCTTCCGCCACGCGCGGCAGCGTGGTGCTGATGATGGTGGAATCCAGCGCGGCCAATACCACCGTGGCGGATACCCCTGCCATCGCCATCAACAAGTCCCGTCGAGAGTGGGCGGGGTCAGTCGATGGCTGGGCTGGTGGGGGCGGCGGAGTCATGCCGCTTAGGATATCACCAGCCCACTAGGGTTTTCACTTGTAGAACGAGTGGTATCCCCAGAATACCGCGATGACTAGAACCACCAGCACCCATGACCATCGGGAATTGGACAGGCCACGGGCTTCGGGCTCGGGGGGCGGTGGCGGCGGCGCGATGCGTGGCTGCGCGGCCATGTGGTCAATGAACGCCGCGAAGAACTTTTCGATGATCTTCTCGCCGGCCTTGAGCAGCAGGCTTTCCCCGCATTCGGCCAGCTTGCCGCCCGCCATGCCGGCAACGGTATAGGCCACGCGCGTGCCTTGGTCTTTGTCGGTGAGGTTGATCTGGGCGGTGCCGATGGCCAGGCAGGCGGCGCGCCCCTTGCCTTCGAACACCAGCGTGCAGCTGTCGGGGGCGTTGACATCAGAGAGCAGGATCTCGCCCTCGTAGTCGGTGTCGATCCCTGCGATCTTTGCCCGCAGGGTGACGGCATATTCGGTTGCGCTGCGCATCGCAACTTCCACGCAGCCCGGAATGCACTTCTGCAAAACTCTCGGGTCGGTCAACGCGTCCCAGGTCTGGTGACGCGTCGAAGGAATCCATTGGGCATCGGCAATGCGCATGGCTGTCTCCTTAGAAGAGTTGTATGCACATTCTCGTCCCAAAGTACGGCTTTGGCTACCAACGCAGTGGGCAGCCTGCCGCGACCCGCTTCAGCGGCCCTGCGCCAGCACCGAAATCCAGTGATGGGTGGACAGGTCGTGCGAGGCGTCCGGCTCCTGGCCGTGAAGCTCACGCAGAATGCCGCTGGCCATTTTCTTGCCGGCTTCAACGCCCCATTGATCGAAAGGATTGATGCCCCAGATCAGCGCCTGGACGAAGATCTTGTGTTCGTAGAGCGCCAGCAACGCGCCCAGCGCGTAAGGCGTCAGCCGGGGCAGCACGATCAGCGTCGACGGGCGGCCCCCCTGATGCTTGCGGTGGCGCGATAACCATTCGGCCTTGTCCGCGGGCATGCCTTGGGCAAGCAGGTGGTCGCGGTCTGCATCGGCCGAGGTGCCTTGCAACAAGGTCTGGCGCTGGGCAAGACAGTTGGCCAGCAGCATCGCGTGTTCTTCCGTCCATTGGTGGTCGGCTTCGCGGCACATGATGAAATCGACCGCCGCACCGTCGGTGCCTTGATGCAGCCATTGAAAGAACGTGTGCTGGCCGTCGGTACCCGGCATGCCCCACACGGACGGACCCGTCGGTACGCCCACCGGGTTGCCGGCCATATCTACCGACTTGCCCAGGGATTCCATATCCAGTTGTTGCAGGTAGGGGGCCAGGAATTGCAGGCGGGCGTCGTAGGCGGCGATGCTGAGCGAACCGTAACCCAGCACGCTCCGGTTCGCCACGGCGGCCAGCGCTAGCTGGGCCGGCGCATTCTGGGCGATGGGGGTTTGCGCGAAATGCGCGTCCATGGCCGCTGCGCCAGCGCGGATGTCTTCGATGACATCGATGCCGACGGCCAGCGCAACAGGCAGGCCGACGGCCGACCATAAGGAATAGCGTCCGCCGACCCAATCCCAGAACTCGAAGACCTGCGAGGCGGGGATGCCCAGCGCTCGCGCCGCGTCGGGGCGGGCGGTAATGGCCACCACCTGTTCGTAAGGCTGGTCGATGCCGGCTTGCGCCAGCCAGGCGACGGCGCGCCGCAGATTGGCCAGCGTTTCCGTTGTGGTGAAGGATTTGGACGTCGCGATGACCAGCGTTTCCTTGGGATCAAGCCCCAGGATGGCGTCTTCGAGCGCATGGCCGTCGATGTTGGCTACGAACTTCAATGCCCGTCGCGCGCCACTGCCGCTGCACGCGTCGGTGGCCAGGCGCACGCCCCAGTCGCTGCCGCCGATGCCGATATGAATAATGGCTTTCCAACGCCCGTCGGCGTCTGCCTGCTGCACGAATTCGCGCACGCGTTGGTGTTCGCGGCTGACCTCAAGGATCGGGTCCGGCGCACGCAACATGGTGTGCCAGGCGGCGCGGTCTTCGGTCTTGTTGACGTGTTCGCCCGCCAGTAAGGCTTGGCGCGCCTGATCGAACCCTCTTGCGTTGAGCAGGGCGACGGCGGCGTCTCGGGTGGCGGGTGACGTCACATGTGCGCTCAGATCGACGGTGAGGCCCGCCGCTTCGACAAGGCGCAGTTCATCGGTGCAGAAGGTGGCGTCCTCAATGGCGAGGCGGAACGCCTGCCATTCAGGCAATTCGAGCAGGTTCGTGTGACCAGCGGCGTCAGCAGGAGCAGCAGGGTTAGCGGGTTCTAAAGGCGGCAGCATATTTTTTTGTGAATACGTCTTAATACTGATATCGGGGCGTCCGGATGCCCCTGACACGGGACGAAGGGATTTCACGCCTTTTCTTAAAACCGCGAGTTTAGCCGTTCAATTCAGGCTCTAGGAGGCCCTTTTTATTTTGCAAGCGACGTTTCAGTTCTTTTGCAAAACTGTGGATACAGTTTTCATGCCTTGTCCACGTCTGACGCTACAATCCCGGCAATCTTCCTCCTGCGCGGTTTTCCATGTTGTACGTCCTAGTAGCGTTTTTGGTTTCGCTCATCTCGACCTTGCTGATCGTTCGCTACCGCTCTTGGCATGATGGCCTGACGGCTGATCATGATATGGAAGGCGTCCAAAAGTATCACGCCGCGCCGGTGCCGCGCATTGGCGGACTGTCTCTATTGATCGCCAGCGCCGTGACGTGCGCGCTGGTAGCCGTGCGTGAACCCGATGTGCTTCCCAGCATGGTGCTCTTGCTGGCGGCGGCCATGCCGGCGTTTTTGGGCGGGTTTGCCGAAGACCTGACAAAACAGGTTCGCGTTATCGTGCGCTTGGGTTTGGCGATGCTGTCCGGGCTGGTTGCCTATTATCTGCTGGATGCCGCCGTGACCCGCGTCGATATTATCGGCATTGATTGGTTGTTGCAGTTTGGCGTGGTGTCGCTGGTTTTCACGTCGGTGGCTATCGGCGGCGCTGCCAACGCGATCAATATTATCGATGGATATAACGGTCTGGCGGCTGTGGTTTCCGCGATGATATTGGCGGGTTTCGCCTACGTTTCTTTTTATCTGGGCGATCGGTTTTTATTGATCGTGGCATTAAGCACGCTGGGCGCGGTCATCGGATTTCTGGTTTGGAATTATCCTCACGGCCATATTTTCCTGGGTGATGGTGGCGCGTATTTTCTGGGCTTTATCATTGGCGAATTGTCGGTATTGATGCTGGCCCGTCACCCGCAGGTATCGGCGTGGTTCCCGCTGCTGCTTTGCATCTATCCGGTATTTGAAACGCTATTCTCGATATACCGGAAAAAGATTCTGCGAGGCCGCTCCCCCGGTGCGCCGGACGGTGTGCACCTGCACATGCTCGTCTATAAGCGCCTGGTACGCTGGGCAATCGGCTCGCGCGAAATGCGGCATCAGACCCAGCGTAATTCCATGACGTCGCCCTATTTGTGGTTGCTGTCGTCGTTGGCGGTGATTCCTGCGGTGTTGTTCTGGCAACAGCCTTATCTGCTGATGTTTTTTACAGCGGTATTTTCTACGACGTATATCCTGCTGTATCGCCATCTGGTGCTGTTTCGCATGCCCAAATGGATGATCGTGAAAAAGAAGAAGAAGCGTCAGTAGGCCTGCCGGGCGCGTCGCTGTAACCGGCAATGTTGTTGTAAAGTGCGGGCTGCGTCGAACGGCGCCCGCCACCATCGGGTTGAGGGCGGCGCCAAGCACGAATCCTTACTCATGCCCACACGAATTCTCATCGTTCGCACGTCCTCCCTGGGCGACCTCGTCCACATGCTGCCGGCTATTACCGACATAGCCCGGCACGTCCCTGACGCACAGATCGATTGGATCGTCGAGGAAGCATTCGCCGAAATCCCCTCGTGGCATCCGGCCGTCAATGAAGTCATCAAGGTGGCGCATCGCCGCTGGCGCAAATCCTGGTGGTCGTCTCAGGTACGCGCCGAGCGCCGGGCGTTGAAAGAGCGCTTGCGCTCTACCCAATACGACATCGTGCTGGACATGCAGGCGCTGCTGAAATCTGCGTGGCTGGTGCGCCAGGCGCGCGGCGTGCGCCATGGCCTGGACTGGCGCTCGGCGCGCGAGCCGCTAGCGTCCTTGTTCTACAACGTGCGCCACAAAGTGGAATTCTGGCAACCCGCCGTGATCCGTCAGCGCAAGCTGGCAGGCCTGACCTTCGGCTACCAGCATGCCGGCTTGCCGGATTTTGGTTTGCAGAATTTTGTGCGTCAGGCTGGGCAAGCTGCCGAACCCGTCGTGGAAGTCGGCAGCGCCGGCTTGAACGCCACCGAGCTGCCGCGTCTGCACCATCTGGACAATGACAAGGGTTACGCGGTGATCATGCCGTCGGCCAGCCGCGACGACAAACTCTGGCCCGAAGACGATTGGCGCGCCGTGTTCCGGCGGCTGCGCGAAGCCGGATGCACGCTGAAACTGCTGGCGGGTAACGAGGCCGAGGCGCAACGCGCCGGCTTGCTCGTGGCCGGCATGGACGGCGCCGAGGTCATGCCGCGCATGGATTTGACGGCGGTGGCCAAGCTGCTTGCCGGTTCCCGCCTGATGGTGGGTCTGGACAGCGGCCTGACCCATCTGTCCGCCGCGCTGGGCCGCCCCACGATCGGCATCTACCGCGCCTCGACACCGGTGCGCACGCCGCTGGTGGGCTCGAACTACACCGCCAGCCTGGGCGACCGGGGCGCGTCGCCATCGCGCGAAGCGGTCATGGCCTCGGTTGAGCAGGCGCTGGCCGCGAAGTGACATGAATCGCGGCGTCTACTCATTGGCGCTACGGTTGGCGGCACCGCTGATTTGGCTCTGGATGGCTAAGCGCGCGCGTCGCGCCGGGGGCCGCTGGGAAATATTTTCCGCAGAGCGATTTGGCCGGCTGCCTGCATCCATGCCTACGCCGGCGGATACCGCGCCCGTTTGGGTGCACGCCGTCAGCCTGGGCGAGACGCGCGCAGCGCAGCCCCTGTTGCGAGCCTTGCTAGACGAAGGCTTGCCGGTCCTGTTGACCCACATGACGGCCACCGGGCGGACCGAAGGCGCGCGCTTGTTTCCGGAGGCCATCGCCAGCGGGCAACTGCGCCAAGTCTGGCTACCTTACGATTTTCCAGGCGCGACGCGCCGTTTCATGCGTTTGTGGCGGCCCCGTTGCGGACTGCTGATCGAACGCGAAATCTGGCCCAATCTGCTGGCTGCCGCCAGGAAAGCGGGCGTGCCGATGGCGCTGGTCAGCGCGCGGTATTCCGCCTCTTCATTGCGTCAGGCGGCAAGAATGGGCAGCGTCATGCGCGAGGCGCTTGGCGGTCTGGACCGGGTGCTGGCGCAGACGCCACAGGATGCTGCGCGGCTGGAACAGGCTGGCGCCCCAACGCCCATCGTCACCGGCAACCTGAAGTTCGATCTGATGCTGCCTGCCGCGCAAGTCCAGGATGGCCAATCGTGGCGAGCCCGTCAGGGCAGGCCCGTCATCAGCATCGCCAGTACGCGCGAGGGCGAAGATGCGTTTTTTATCGACGCGATCAAACGGCTGGGCGGTGCGCCGGGTGGACCGCTATTCATCTTGATCCCGCGTCATCCGCAGCGCTTCGATGAAGCCGCCGCGCTTCTGGCCAGCGCCGGCTTGCCGTTCGTCAGGCGCGGCGCGGGAGGCGAACCCGGTGCTGACACGGCGGTGCTGCTTGGCGATACGTTAGGCGAGATGGCGTTTTACTACGCGGCATCCGATGTTGCGATCGTGGCCGGCAGCTTTGCGCCCTTGGGCGGACAGAATCTGATCGAAGCTTGTGCAGCGGGCGTGCCGACCATTGTCGGCACACACACGTTCAATTTCCAGCAGGCCGCAGAAGACGCCATTGCGGCGGGTGCAGTATTGCGTGCGCCGGACGCGTCAGGCGCTGTGGAAATAGCGCTGGAGCTTCTTGCCGATCACTCGCGTCGACAAACCATCGGCGAGGCCGCCAGGGCCTGGTCGGCAAGCCACGCCGGAGCAAGCGCGCGCACGATGCACGCCCTTGCTCCGCTTTTGCGCTGAGATTACGCGCCACCCTGTGGTGGCGTGTGATCAGTTTGCGCTGCGCGGAAACTCATTGAGCCATTGCGCGACAACCGCCTCGGGATAACCGCGATGGAAATGCCTGCGCCACGGATAAGCGCTGGCCTGCGAGCCGTCTTTCAGCTTGATCTTGCTGGTTTCGCAAATGAATTTTGCGGGGCTGCCTGCCACTACGCTGTCGGGTTCGACGTCGCGATTGACCGAGCTGTGTGCGCCGACCAGGGCACCCTGCTTGACCGTGACGCCGGGCAGAATGATCGACATGGTTGCGATGGCGACATAGTCTTCAAGCGTCGCGCCTTGCATGATGTCGCTGGGCGGATGCGGGTCGTTGGTCAATACGACGTACGGGAAGATCCACACGTAATTGCCGATCTTCGACTGCTGGCCAATATGCACGTTGCTATGAAAACGGACATAGTCGCCAATCTGGCACGTGCCTTGGATATCGCTGAGCGTGCCGATCTGAAGATTCTTTCCGGCGAGGGTGCCTTCACGTACGGTGACGCGGTGGCCGGTAACCAGCTTTTCACCGAATGTCGATCCCTCGTAAAAGACGCTATGCGAACGGATCAGGCTATTGGCGCCGATCACCAAGGGCTGGCCTTTGGCCAGTGGCGTCGGATGGCCGATTTCGCAGTTGGAACCGATGGTGCTGTTGTCACCGATCTGCACGTTGTCGTGAATGATGGTGAAGGGGCCGATCGTGACATTGCTGCCGATCTTCGCGTTTGGGGAAACGATGGCGGAGGGGTGGATCATTATTATCTCCTGGGGAAATGCTGCGTTGGCAAAGCCAGAAAAAGAGGGGGTCATGCTAGAGATCTGACGGCCGCTTGGGCCGGAACACCAGCCAGGCCGACAGCACGTACATCAGGCCGCTATATGTGCACGCGGCCGCAAGTTGAGCCAGCAACGGCCGGACGTCATACGCCAGCAGAATTTTCAACACGGCCAGGTTCAGCAAGAAGCAGATGATGAACATATAAAGATAGCGCAGCCCTTCGCTGGCCATCTTCCCGTCGCTGCGAAAAACAAACTTCTTGGAAAAGAAAAAACTCTGGATGAAGCCGACGGTGTAGCCGATGACATTGGCCAGAACCGCCGAGACGCCCAGCCCCATCAGCGCAAAAATGATGCCAAAGCCAACCAGGGTGTTCAAGCCGCCGCTGATGGCATAACGCATCATGCGATGCGCTTCGTGTTTCCATCTAGACATGATCGGGGGCCGGTTCGGCTGCGGACGTTACCGCTGATGCGTTGCGAGCAAAGGTGGTGCGCGCCACCACGAATTGCGGCTTGCGATTCACCTTCAGGTAGGCGCGGCCCAGGTACTCACCAATCATGCCCAGGCATAGCGTTTGAATACCGCCCACCAGCAGAATCGTGGCAATCAGCGACGTCCAGCCTCTCGGGTATTCAGGGTGCAGGAATTTCTGCACGATAAGCACCAGAATCATGAGCAAGCTCAGGGCCGACATACCAAAGCCCACGCAGGTCGCAAAGCGCAGCGGCAGGATCGAGAAGCTGGTCAGCATCTTCATCCACAACGACAAGGATTTCCTGAGGTTGTAATTGCCTTCCCCTTCCAGCCGAGCCTGATGCTCAATGTCCACCGACGTGATCGAATTCGTGACATCCAGGATCAGCCCGTCCACGTAAGCGTAGGGGCCGTCGTACCGGATGACTTCCTGGACGACTTCCTGGCGCAGCGCCTTGAATGACGACAGATACAGGCCTTTGGGTTTGCGCAACGCATAGGTGGCGACCAGGTCGTTGAATTTGCTGCCAACTTTTTTCCACAGCGCGTGTTGGCGGCCAACGTAATTGGTGTAGCAGACGTCATAGCCCGAGCGCAGGGCATCGAGCAGTTTGCCGATGGAACTGGGCGGATGCTGAAGATCATCGTCCATCAAGATCACAAAGCGGCCTTTGGCGTGGTGCAGGCCTGCCATGACGGCATTGTGCTGGCCAAAATTCTTGCGCAGCGAGATGCCCTTGATGAAGGTATGTTGGGCCGCTTGTTCGGTGATGACCTTCCAGCTGTTGTCCGGGCTGCAATCGTTGACCAGCACGAGCTCGAAGCTATTCGACAGGTGTAGTGCGTCCATCACCTCAGCCACCTTCGCTACCAGCTTGGGCAGGATGGATTCGCTTCGGTAAACGGGAATGACGATAGAAACTTCCAGGCCGCAGTCTTCGGCCTCGGGCTGGTCCGCAGAGGAGGGTGCAGTTGCGCTTGTCATGGCGGTTTCGGCTTAGTTTGTCTGTTGATTCTGGCGCGTGAAATACAAGATCAGCCCGATCAATGCAATCAGCGTGGCGTATAGCTTGCCGAAATAAAAATAGCGGACCTCATACTGATGCACCATGAAAATCAGGTAATACGCCGACACGATGGTGGCGTTGGTCCAGTTCAGGATGGGGGCATAGATTGAACGGCGCCGAGCCAGCGCGATCCCCATCCACAGCGCCACGATAATGGCGATGAGGAACAGGATGTTCGTGACGGTATCCAATGCGGTGGCGGGCGTCACGGCCCGGCCCAGATCCTGTTGGCTGGCGTAGAAATACTTGCCGATGATGCCGAACTTTATCGCGTGCCATTCCAGCGGATGCGTCAGCAGCGTGTGTACGAATAATTGGGGCGCCTCGCCGATCCGGCCGCAAGTGGTCGGATCGATGCGGCAAGTCAGGCCGCCGCCGCCCTCGACGATGAACTCGCCGCCCTGGCTGAGCAGGTGTTCTCGGCTCATCACAGACGTCGAGAAAGACAGCGTTTCGGTATAGACCCATTTGGGGCTGCCCATCGTGACTTGGTGATAGATCCGCCAGGGGGCCATGACCACATGGGCCGAAATAACCAGCGTCAGGGCAATGCCCATCCAGCGGCCTTTGGCGGGGCGATGTTTGGCTCGCACGATGCTCCACAGCCATGCTACTAGCAGCCAAAACGTCAGGCCTAAAACAAACAACTCGAATTGTGACCGAAAGTACGCAGCGATCCCGATACTGACTCCAGCGGCGATGGCCAGCTTGCGAGGGCGGGCGGCGGCGCAGGCTTGCAGTGCAAATAGCACACCCAGAAAGAAAAACGCGATGGAAAAAGTTTCGCCGTAAATGACGCGGCCGGGTTCCAGCAGGAACGCGCGGGCGATCGGCGGGGCGAACAACAGCAGCGGCAACGCAGCGGCCAGCGGCGCATTAACCAGCGCGCGCAGCACCTTGTGAAACTGACCCAGAACCGCCGCCCATGCGGCGCAAGCGAGCAGTTGCAGCACCAAAACAAAGTACGGCGCATCCAAGCCCATCAGCTTGATCAGTCCCGCTTCGATCAGCAGGAAGCCAGGTGGCCAGAAGCTCGTGATCCAGTTGTTTTCGGGGGATATCCAACCGTTTTTGGCGATATCCATGGCGCCCGTCATGAAACTACCGGGATCCGATGGAATGAATTTCAGCAGGTCGCGCGCGGTGGTGGCAAACGCGTCCACTTGCCCGGCGGGATGGTGTACGAGCGTTGCGTAGGCTGCAAGAATGAGGAAATAGCACAGCCACACGAACATGAAGCGCGTCGTGGAACCTTTGCGGCTGGGCGCTGCTGATGTCATTGCATTCCTTAAGCTGACTACCCGGCCGGGCGGGGAGTCGTTGGGACAGTCCGGTGATTTGCAGAATTTAAGCGTGCCGCGTCAGCACGGTGACCGGCCGCCAAGGCGGAAGAATAATATTGCGCCCTGGGGCTGCGTGCGGCGGCGCCATTCTACGCGCCACATTCCATTATTACGAGGCCGCTCGCGGCACCAACGTCACCGCCCCAGGATTCAATTCCTGACTGAACTTGCGCGTGTCCCGTCCTTCGTCGTCGGGCCGCACGCCTATCCAGCCTTGGCCCAGCGCCAGCACCCAAAGATTGGCCAGCAGGATCAGGATGAAGAGCACTCGCATGGTGGGCTCGCGTTCAGGCGTGGGGGTCCAGGGTGCTGCGCGCCACGGCGGCCAGACCATCCAGCACGGGGTGGTCCAGGTAGACCGGCACGGGCGCCGCGCCAAAAGCGCCGCCGGCGTCGGCCAGCAGACGTTCAATTTCCTGATGCACTTCCGACCAGCCGCCGCCGGCGGCAAAGATTTGCGGCGCCTGGCCGTAGCGCTGGCGGCCCGCCAGCCATTGGCGCACGACGGCGCCGGCCTGGGCGGCGGCGATGCCGGAGGCGATGGCCTCGTGTGTGTCGATGGGGTAGGGCACGACCTGGCCGTTGGCGATGGGCAGGTTGGCGGTGCCGTGGGCCAGCGCGTTGCGCATCATGGCCGGGCCGGGCAGGATCAGGCCGCCGGCAAAGACGTTGTCGGGTCCGACGGTGTCGATGGTGGTGGCGGTGCCGAAGCTGGCCAAGAGGAAGGGCGGATGCGCGCCGGGCAAGCGCGACAGCACGCCCAGCAACGCAGCCCAGCGGTCGGCGCCCAACTGGGTGGGCGCGCGGTAGCTGTTGACCAGCCCCAAGGTCGTTGCCTGCGACGGCGACCACGTCACCGCGCAACCGTGTTTTTGCAGAATGGCAGCGATGGCGGCACCGCGCGCCTCGCCCGCCACGTTCACGCCCAGCGCGCGCAGCGGCGGGCGCGGCAGCGCGGCCAGCCAGCCGTCCAGCGCGTCAAGGTCCAGGCCGTCAAAGGCGACCGCCGCCGGTTCGCGCGGCATGTCGGGGTTGCTGGTGTCCAGCCAACCCACCTTGAGACGGCTGTTGCCGGAGTCGATAAGAATAATCATGCTTGGCGTCGGATCGAAATTTCGCCCACCGAGATCGGCGTGGCGCCGTCAGGCGTTTGCACCAGCAGGCGGCCTTGGTCGTCCACGCCACAGGCGGGACCGCTCAGTAGGATATCGCCTTTCTCCAGCACGTTGACTTGCCGTCCTGCCAGGGCGTCCACCTGGTCAAAGCGTTGCCGGAACGCGGCGAAGCCGTCGCGCTCAAGTGTCAGCACGGCGTCGTGCCAGGCGGTGGCGCTGGCGCAGATCAGGTCGGCGGCCGAAGCGGCCCGGCTCGCTTGGGCCTCTACCTGCTGCCAGTCGGCCACGTCGCGGCCCAGCGTTTGCGACAATTGTTCGGCGTCGCGCAAGTTCACGCCCATGCCGATCACCACGGTGTAGCCGGCGTCGCGCCCGCCGGGGTTGCGGGTGGTTTCGACCAGCACGCCCGCCAGCTTGGCATCGTGCCATTGCACGTCGTTCGGCCACTTCATGCACAGCCCATGCGCGCCGGGTCCGGCTACGGCACGCAGCGCTTCGCACGCGGCGACGCCCGCCAGCGGCGACAGCGCGGGCAGTTGAACGGCCGGCAGGTGGACGTCGTACGCGCAGGAAAACATCAGGGTGGATCCGCTGCGGTTCTGCCACGGACGGCCCGCGCGGCCTCGGCCGGTTTCCTGAAGATGCGTGCCCAGCAGCCACGGTTTGCCAGCGGCGGCGCCCGAGCGGGCGCGGGCCAGCAGGTCGGCGTTGGTCGACCCGGTGCTGGCGGTCCAGGTGATGTCTTGGAATGCGGGCAGGCGGGAAGCGAGCTCCCGGGCCAGGGCTTCCGGCGCGGGCAGGTCGATAGGGCGGACGTGATCGGACATGGCGGCGATTGTAGGGCACGCGGCCACGGCACGCGGTCTTTCGGCCCCTAAGCGTTTATCATTGGCGATACATTTTTGCACCGGTGCCCCGCCTACATGCCGCATTCCGCTTTGCCCGCGTCCGCTGCCGCCGCCGCCCCGTTCCGCCAGGACGGGAACGTCTGCCATGTGGCGGGCGACTGGAGCGTGCTGGCCCTGGCCGAACCCGGCGAGGTAGAGCGCCGGCGCACCGCCATGGCGGACGCGGCCCGTAATGGCGCACGCTGGGACATGCACGGCATCAGCCGGCTGGACACCATCGGCGCGCTGCTGATCTGGCAGGCCTGGGGCGAAAAGCTGCCCGAGCGCGTGCGCTGGTCGGCCGGCCAGCACGACGTGTTCAACACGCTCGCCATGAACAAGGGCGAAATGCATGCCCCGCCCGTCAAGACGGAATCCTGGGGCTGGATCCGCGCGCTGGGCGGCGCGATCTTCCGGGCGGCCGAAAACGGCCGGGCGCTGCTCATCATGCTGGGCCAGCTGATCCTGGACCTGGGCGGCATGCTGCGCCGCCCGCGCCTGGGACCCTGGCGCGAGATCTCGGCGCAAATCTACCGCACCGGCGCGCAGGCGCTGGGCATCACGGCGCTGGTGGGTTTCCTGATTGGCGTGGTGCTGTCGTATCTGTCGGCGCAGCAATTACAGATGATTGGCGCAGACCGCTTCATCGTGCGGCTGCTGGGCGTGTCCATCGTGCGCGAACTGGGCCCGGTGCTGGCAGCCATTCTGGTAGCGGGCCGGTCGGGTTCGGCCATCACCGCGCAGATCGGTGTGATGCGGGTCACGCAGGAACTGGACGCGATGCTCGTCATGGGCATTTCACACGGGCAGCGGCTGATCCTGCCGCGCGTGCTGGCGTTGGCGGTCACTATGCCGCTGCTGGTGCTGTGGACGGGCGCGATGGCGCTGCTGGGCGGCATGATCGCTGCGCAAATGCAGTTGGGCGTGTCGGCGCAATGGTTCCTGAGTTCGTTGCCCGACGCCATTTCCCTGACCAACTACTGGATCGGCATGCTGAAAGGCGTGACTTTCGGCATCCTGATCGCGTTGATCGCGTGCCACTTCGGCCTGCGCATCCAGCCCAATACCGAAAGCCTGGGGCGCGGCACCACCACCTCCGTCGTCACGTCCATCACGGGCGTCATCCTGCTTGATGCGCTGTACGCCATCATCTTCAGCTCGGTGGGCATCTGATGAACGGCACTGCTCAACATCGCCTGTTCACGGACGACAGCGTCACCGTCGAACCCGTTATCTCGGTGCGCGGCTTGCGCACCGCGTTTGGTGACCACGTGGTGCACGACAACCTGGACCTGACCGTCTTCCCCGGGGAAATCCTGGTGCTGGTGGGCGGATCGGGAACGGGCAAGACGGTGCTGCTGCGCCAGATCATCGGCCTGGACCGGCCCGCCGCCGGCATGGTGAAAGTGCTGGGGCATTCGCTGTTCGACCTGTCGCCCAGCGAGCGCCGGCGCCTGTCGTATCGTTGGGGCATGCTGTTCCAGGCGGGGGCCTTGTTCTCGGCGCTGTCCGTCTTCGACAACGTGGCGCTGCCGCTGCGCGAATTGCGCACGGTGCCGGAAGACCTGGTGCGCGATGTCGTCATGTGCCGCCTTGCCATGGTGGGGCTGACCGCCAAGGATGCCGACAAGCGGCCCTCGGACCTGTCCGGCGGCATGGTCAAGCGCGTGGCGCTGGCGCGCGCGCTGTCGCTGGACCCCGAGCTTCTGTTTCTGGACGAACCCACGGCGGGCCTGGACCCGCTGCGTTCGGACGAATTTGTGGACCTGGTGCGCAGCCTGCACCGGCAGTTGGGATTTACCGTCGTCATGGTGACGCACGATCTGGACACGCTGCTGGCGTTGGCCACGCGTGTCGCCGTGCTGGCGGACAAGCGGGTGATCGTGTGCGACACGGTGCCGGAAGTATTGAAGGTCGACCACCCGTTCATTCACACATTCTTCCTGGGCGAACGCGGCTTGCGCGCGCTTGGGGATCTGGCGCCGAAGGGATTGCATCATGGAAAACCGTAGTCATGCGCTCATGGCCGGTATCTTCACGCTGGTCTTGCTGGCCGCCGCCGTGCTGGTGGCCATCTGGATCGGCCGGGACCGGACCCAGCTGAAACCCTACGAAATCGTGTCGGCCACGGCCGTCAGCGGCTTGAACCCGCAATCGGCCGTGCGCTACCAGGGCGTGCCGGTGGGCAAAGTGCAGTCGCTGGCGCTGAACCCCGACAAACCCGGCCAGGTGCGCATCCGCATCGGCGTGGCGCCCAACACACCCATCACCGAATCCACCTGGGCCGAGCTGGGCGTGCAGGGCGTGACGGGCATGGCGAACGTGGAATTGCGCGACGATGGCTCGTCGATCGTACGGCTGGCATCGTCGGCTGAACATCCGGCGGCTATTCCGCTGCGGCCGGGCTTTCTGGACCGCATCGAGCAGCGCGGCGGCAAGCTGATTTCCAATGTGGAAGAAGCCACCGAGCAGCTGCGCCGCGTGCTGAGCGAGCAAAACGTGCAAGCGCTGACGGCCAGCCTGCAAAACGCGACCGACATCACGCAATCCTTGCGCGACGCCAGCCGTGACCTCGGCCCCACCCTGGCCAAGCTTGGCCCGCTGGTGGATTCGCTGGGCAGCACGTCGCGCCAGGCCGACCGCGCCGCGCGCGAAATTGCAGATCTGGCGCAGCAGTCGCGCCAGGCGCTGGCGCGTCTGAACGCGCCCGACGGCCCGCTGTCGGTGGCCACGCGCAGCCTCAACGACATCGCGCTGGCCGCCGCGCGGCTCGATGGCGAAACCCTGCCCGCCGTCACCAACATGGCGGCGAACGTCAGTGCGGCTGCGCGCGGCGCCACCGTTACCCTGCGCCGTGTGGACAGCACGCCGCAATCATTCTTGTTCGGCCCGGCGCCTGTTGCGCCCGGACCCGGCGAAGCCGGTTTTGCCGGTTTCGGGAGACAGCCCAAATGAAGATGCGCCGCGCTTTGTTGATCTTGACGTTGACCACCGTGCTGGCCGGTTGCGGCATTGGCCGCGTGGCGTCACCGCCGTCGGTCTTTGACCTGGGGCTGGACGCCAAGCCCGTGCCTGCCTTGCCCGCGCGCGCGCCCATCGCGCTCAGCTTGCAGGCCGCGCCGGCGCTATCCGACACCAGCATGATCTGGCGCGTGGGCGATAGCGCCGCGCCCAAGGCCTACGCCACGTTCCGCTGGGCTTCGTCGCCCAGCGAGCTGGTGCGGCAACGCATCACCGACCGCCTGTCGCGCCAAGGGCCGGTACTGGCGGACCGTGTCAATCTTCAGATGCCGCAGTTGCAGTTGTCGCTGATGCAGTTTGAACAGGTCTACGCCGAAGACGGCCAGTCCAGCGAGGGCCGTGTGCTGTTGCAGGCGGTGCTGCTCAATGGCCGTAACGTCGTCGACCAGAAGCGCATCCAGGTCCAGGCGCCCGCGCCCACGCAGGACGCCGCCGGCGGCGTGGCCGCGTTGCGCCAAGCCACCGACGAGGCCGCTGATCAGTTGGCGCAGTGGCTGGCCGATGTGACGCGGCAAGGCGGCAACCCGCGTTGATGCCGTCGCCGCTATTTCCTCTTTCGCATTTTTCGCACCCTTCGCTTGCTGAGTCCCGCTATGTCCGCACGTACTGATACCCACGCCTTTGCCGGCGCCGCTGGCCGCATTGACTGCGCCATTGACTGGCCCGCCGGCACGCCGCGCGGCTGGGCCCTGGTTCTGCATCCGCATCCGCTGCAAGGCGGCGCGCGTGAGAACAAGGTGGTCACGACGTTGTCACGCGCTTGCGTGCAGCACGGGCTGGTGGCCGTGCGCCCCAACTTCCGGGGCGTTGGCCAGTCGGAAGGCGAGTTCGACAAGTCGGTAGGCGAAACGCAGGACATGCTGGCTGTGGTGGCGCAGATGCGCGAGCTGCATCCAGAGCTGGCCGCCGCGCCGTGGGTGCTGGCGGGCTTTTCGTTCGGCACCGCCGTGGCGGCGCAAACCTACGCGGCCTTGGCCGATGCGGGCGAAACCGTGCTGCCGTCGGCCTTGATGCTGATGGGCCCGGCGGTCAACCGATTCCAGTCGCACGAAGTGCAGGTGCCTGACGATACGCTGATGGTGCACGGCGAAGAGGACGAGGTCGTGCCGCTGTCTGAAGCCATGGATTGGGCGCGTCCGCGTTCGATTCCGGTGGTGGTAGTGCCAGGCGCGTCACACTTTTTCCACGGCAAACTGCTGGTGCTGCGCCAACTGGTGCAAGCGCGTTTGAAGGTCGCGCTGGACTAAAACGGCTTTGCTGCGCGGCCGCAGGTTGCAACAGGTTGCATGTTTGTTTTAGCAAGGAACCCCTGGCGCGCGGGGGCGGTCCAATCGGCTGCCTATAATTGTCAGCCATTCGCCCCGCGCCGGCGGGCGTCTTTCCTGGACCCACGTTGCCGATGAAGAATTTGCCTTACTCCGCCCAATCCCCCGCTGTCTTTACCCGCCGCCTGTTGTCCGGCGCAGTGCTGTCGGCGATGCTTGCGACCTCGATGCCGGTCTGGGCGCAGACCGCGCCCGCCGCCGCGCCGGCCGCCGCAGGCACCACGGCCCCGGCGCCGACGGCCTCGGGGGCAGTGCCGGTGGGCGACGTGTCGGCGGTGCCGGCGCCTACTATCGCGGCCAAGGCGTGGATCGTCATCGACGTGAACAGCGGGCAGACGCTGGCCGCATCCAACCCGGATATGAAGGTTGAGCCGGCCTCGCTGACCAAGATCATGACGGCCTACGTCGTGTTCAACGCGCTGGAAGAAAAGCGCCTGACGCTGGAGCAGACCGTTCCCGTGTCAGAACACGCCTGGCGCACCGGCGGTTCGCGCATGTTCATCGAACCGCGCAAGCCTGTCACCGTCGACGAGCTGAACCAGGGCATGATCGTGCAGTCGGGCAACGACGCTTCCGTGGCGCTGGCCGAAGCCGTTGGCGGCAGCGAATCCGCCTTCGCGTCGCTGATGAACCAGGAAGCCGAGCGCCTGGGCATGAAGAACACGCACTTCATGAACGCGACCGGCCTGCCCGACCCGCAGCACACGACGTCCACGCGGGATCTGGCCACGCTGTCGGCGCACCTGATCACCGATCACCCTGACTACTTCCACTATTACAAGCAGAAGAGCTACACCTACAACAAGATCACGCAGCCGAACCGCAACCGTCTGCTGTGGGCCGATCCGTCGGTAGACGGCATGAAGACGGGCCACACGGATTCGGCCGGTTACTGCCTGGTGTCGACCGCTGTGCGTGGCGACCGCCGCATCCTGGTCGTGGTGGTGGGCACCGATAGCGAAGCCACGCGCGCTGAAGAAAGCCTGAAGCTTTTGAACTGGAGCTTCCAGAACTTCGATACCGTGAAGCTGTTCGACAAGAGCCAGCCGGGCATCGATGCGCGCGTCTGGGAAGGCACGGCAGAAAACGTCAAGCTGGGCCCGCCGAATCCGGTGTCGATCGCCGTGCCGCGCGGCAAGGCCGGCGACCTCAAGCCGGTGGCGCAGCGCACGGACCCGCTGATCGCGCCGCTTGCCAAGGGTCAGCAAGTGGGCACGCTGCAATTCACGTTGGACGGCAAGGTGCTGCGCACCGAGCCGCTGGTGGTGCAGGATGCCGTCGAACGTGCGGGCTTCTTTGGCCGCATGGTCGATACCGTCAAGCGCTGGTTCCAGTAAGCATTACGCAATCCGCGACGCGCCATTTCCGGCGCGTCGCGGTGTCCACTTCAGGAGTGCATCATGATTCCGGGCGTGCCGGGCGAAAGCCAGGTGTTTCTTAACGGTGAGTTCCTGCGGTTGGACGAGGCCAAGGTCTCGGTTCTGGATCGCGGTTTTATCTTCGGCGACGGCATCTATGAAGTTGTCCCCGTGTACCAAGGCAATGCGTTTCGCATGGCCGAACACCTGGACCGGCTGGATCGCAGCCTGGCCGCCTTGCGGATCGCGCAGCCGTTCGATCGCGACGGCTGGGTCGATCTGATCCAGCAACTGCTCGCACGCTCGAATCTGGACACCTGCATCGTGTATTTGCAGGTGACGCGCGGCGTTGCCAAGCGCGACCACCAATTCCCCGCCACGCCCGTCACGCCGACCGTGTTCGGCATGATTTCCGCGTGGGCGCCTCCGCCCGCCGCGCAGCGCACCCAGGGCCTTGCGGCCATCAGCATTCCCGACGAGCGCTGGCTGCACTGCGAGATCAAATCGGTGTCGTTGCTGGGTAACGTGCTGGCCAAGCAGCAAGCCGTGGACGCGAACGCCGACGAAGTCGTGCAGTTTCGAGATGGCTACCTGACCGAAGGGGCGTCCTCCAATATCTGGGTGGTGGCCGGCGGTAAATTGCTGGCGCCGCCGAAGAACAACCTGATCCTGGAAGGCATCCGCTACGGCCTGATGGGCGAGCTGGCGGCAGAAGCCGGTGTCCCGTTCGAGGCGCGCCGCATCACGCAGGCCGAGGTGGAATCGGCGGATGAATTGATGCTGTCGTCGGCCACCAAGGAAGTGCTGGCTATCGTGTCGCTGGATGGCAAACCGGTAGGGAGGGGCAAGCCCGGCCCTGTTTTTGAGCGTTTGCGAGCGGGTTATGATGCCCGGATTGCCGCGCTGTAAGCGGGTCGGCAGCTGCTGTGGCCCCCGCTAGCGCGTTGCCGCGGCGTCGCAAGCCCGCGATACAGGCGTCGTGCTGGCGCCTTGGGTTGCGCCTTGCTTTTGCCTGCTTTTGCCTTGCCTCTGCGCCGCTTGCCCCCATATAAGAACATTCAGGGGCAATCAACCTCCGTAGGTAACTCTTATGCATATTCCGCCCGAAGAATCGCTCATCGAATATCCCAGCGACTTTCCCATCAAGGTCATGGGCAAGCAGCATCCCGAATTCGCCCAGACGCTGACTGACGTCGTCTTGCAGTTCGACCCCGAATTTGACGCCGCCACCGTCGAGATGCGGCCCAGCAAGGGCGGCAACTACATGGGCCTGACGTTCATCGTGCGCGCCACCTCGCGCGAGCAGCTGGACAACCTCTACAAGGCTTTGCACGGCCACCCCATGGTGTCCATCGTTCTGTAAGCGAAGCGCTGTGATCAAGTGGCTCGCGCGGCCGGCGGAATATCTGCCGGTCTGGCAAGACATGCAGGCCTACACCAGCCTGCGCGGCGCCGACACGCCTGACGAGATCTGGCTCTGCGAGCACACGCCGGTCTACACGCTGGGTCAGGCGGGCCTGCCCCAGCATGTGCTGAACCCCGGCAACATTCCCATCGTCCATTGCGATCGCGGTGGCCAGGTGACTTATCACGGTCCTGGCCAGGTGATGGCCTATGCGCTGTTCGACCTGCGGCGCGTGGATATGTACGTGAAGGAATACGTCACCTTGCTGGAAAGCGCGGTCATCGACACGCTGACCCAGCATGGCGTGGCAGGCGCCTGTCGCAAGCCCGGCGCGCCGGGCGTGTATGTGCCGGATCCGGGCGCCGCGCCCGGCAGCGGCGAACTGGCCAAGATCGCCGCGCTGGGCATCAAGATCCGTAACGGGCGTGCCTACCATGGGGTGTCGCTGAACGTGCAGATGGACCTGACGCCGTTCCTGGGCATCAACCCCTGTGGCTACGAAGGGCTGCGCACCGTCGATATGGCGGCCTGTGGCGTCACGCGCACGCCCACCGATGTGGGCGATGCGCTGGCCCAAAATCTGGCGGATGCCTGGCGCCGCAGAGGAAGCACGACATGAAGACCTACAGCGCGGCCGACGTGGCCGCCACCTCGCCCGAGGAACTGGCCCGGCTGCGCGAAGGCCCGGCCGAAGACTACGCCGCCTGGATCCGGGCGGCGGCCGATCTAGGGCTGGTCGAAGCCCAGACCATCTACGGTCAGATGCTGCTGGACGGCGTGGGCGTGGCCCGCCAACCCGAAGAAGGGCTGGCGTGGTTCAAGCGCGCCGCCAATGCCGACAACGTGATGGCCATCAATATGGTGGGCCGCTGTTATGAAAACGGCTGGGGCGTGCCTGCGGACGATACCGTCGCGGCCTACTGGTTCCGGCTGGCCGCCGACCGGGGCCTGGATTGGGGCATGTACAACTACGCGCACATGTTGCGCAGCGGACGCGGCGGCGTCACGCAGAACAAGGCTGCGGCGCTGGCGCTGTATCAGCAGGCCGCGCAGATGGGGCATGTGAAATCGATTGGCGTGGTCGGCCGGTTCTACGAAGCGGGCGACGTGGTTGAGCAGGACATGGCGCGCGCGTTCGACTGCTACCAGCGCTGCGCCGAAGGCGGTGACTTCCGGGGCATGTTCCACCTGGGCCGCCTGCTGCTGTTGCGCGGCCAGAAGGAAGAGGCCGTGCAATGGCTGGTGCGCGTGCCGGAAACGTCCACGCCCGCGTTCCTGAAGGAAGCCAACGGCATGTTGCAGGACTGCGGCTTTCCGGCCTTGTACGAGGTCTGAGGGGGGCGCGCAGATGCGCGGCCTGCGTCCTAGGTGCTAAGTCCTAGGTGCTAAATCCTAGGTGCTAAATCCTAGGTGCTAAGACGAGCTTCGAAAGTCACTTCCAGCGTTTGATGCTGCCCGGCGGGCAGTTCGCCCTGTAGCCGGTCAAGCAGCGCCTGGGCCGCGCGCCGGCCAAGGTCGGCCGCGTTCACACTCAGCGTCGTCAGGCCTTGCGCCCATTGCACGGCGCTGCCGTCGTCGCTGAAGCCCAGCACGGCCAGGTCTTGCGGCACATGCAGATCCCGGTTGTGCGCTTCCGATACCGTCGCAGCAGCCAGCAGGTCCGACGTGCAGAACACCGCGTCAAAGATCGTGTTGGTTGCCAAGAGGCGCAAGAACGCCATGCGGCCGTCGTTCATTTGCAGCACTTCGGGCTGCACGATGTCGGCCACGCGGTCCAGGCCCAGTCCGGCCGCTGCACTGATGAAGCCTTGGCGCCGCGCGCGTTCCCAGGGGTTGTCGGCGCTGATGCACGCCACCAGCGCATGGCGCTTTTCGGCCAGATGGCGTGCTGCGGCGCGGCCGGCCTCTTCGTTGTCGATGACAACCGCCGTATCCAGCGGGTGCGACGAGGCGCTCCAGGTTTCCACCACCGGTATCTCCAGCGCGGCCAGGCCCAAGCGCAGGGCCGGGTCGTCCAGCGGCCCCATCACCAGCGCGCCGGCCGGTCCCAGGGCTGCCAGTTGCGGCAGCAGGGCGGGGTCATGCCAGGGACCCGCCATCAGGAAATAGCCTTCGGGCGCCAGTCGGTCAGCCGCCGCCTGAATGGCCCGGCTGTGGGGGCCAGCGTCCAGGCGAGGGGCGATCAGGGCAATAAGGCGGGGCGAGGCGGAAGCAGGCATGGGCGGGAAACCGAGGAAATCCGGGTGTTTGTCAGGCAAGACGATAACCCAGGCAGCGCGGGGGGCGTTCACCCCCGCCAGTGGCCGATGGGCGGACCTGGGCGGTGAAGGGTAAAATGCCTTTTTTGTCTCAGACCGGCCGCCCTGCGTCCTGGTTTTGAAGGTGCCCAATGTCTACGCTCGCCGAGTCCCCTGTCCCCTCGAACGAATCCGCCCCTGCCGCAGCGCCTGCGGAAGCGGTCTACGATCCGACGCAAAAACAGAAATCGCAGGCCAAGACGGCACGCATCCCCATCAAGATCGTTCCGGCAGAGCGCCTGAAGAAACCTGAGTGGATCCGCGTCAAGGCCGCCGCGCCCGGCTCGCGCTTCTACGACATCAAACGCATCCTGCGCGAACACAATCTGCACACGGTCTGCGAAGAGGCGTCCTGCCCGAACATCGGCGAATGCTTCGGCAAGGGCACCGCCACGTTCATGATCATGGGCGACAAGTGCACGCGCCGCTGCCCGTTCTGTGATGTGGGCCATGGCCGCCCCGACCCGCTGGACCCCAAAGAGCCCGAGAACCTCGCGCGCACCATCGCCGCGTTAAAGCTGTCGTACGTCGTCATCACCTCGGTTGATCGCGACGACCTGCGCGACGGCGGCGCCGGCCACTTTGTCGACTGCATCACGCACATCCGCGAACTGTCGCCCACCACCCGCATCGAAGTGCTGGTGCCCGACTTCCGCGGCCGCCTGGACCGCGCGCTGACCATCCTGAACGCCGGCCCCCCCGACGTCATGAACCACAACCTGGAAACGGTGCCGCGTCTGTACAAGCAGGCACGTCCGGGTTCGGATTACATGCACTCGTTGAAGCTGCTGGCGGAATTCAAGAAGCTGCATCCCGAAGTGGCAACCAAGTCCGGGCTGATGCTGGGCTTGGGCGAAACCGACGAAGAAATCCTGCAAGTGATGCGCGATATGCGCGAACACAACGTAGACATGCTGACCATCGGCCAGTACTTGCAGCCGTCAGAGCATCACCTGCCGGTGCTGCGTTACGTGCACCCGGATACGTTCGCAATGTTCGAACGTGAAGCGTATGCGATGGGCTTCTCGCATGCGGCGGTGGGCGCGATGGTGCGGTCTTCTTATCATGCGGATGAGCAGGCGCATGCGGCTGGGGTGAATTGACCTGAGGGGCTTTCAGGGAGATTGGTAAACGGCGAGGTCGTCCTGCGAGTCAACCTCGCCCCATTCTCCGGTGTACGGAATGGCGCGGATGGCGATACCGCCAGCTTGAATCAAGCGTTGCAAGGCGCCGGTCATGTGCATGCGATTGCAGACGTCGGCCGTAAGCACCGCGCGCATGGCTTCCAACGCCTTCCAGCCTGCGGGCGTAAAGCGCAACAACCCCATGTATTGCCCCTGGACTTCCTGCACGGTCCGGGGCTTTTCGCCGATTTCAAGCAGCGTGCCGTCCGGCGCCAGCCGGAACGTCTCCGCGTCGGACAAGGGGTCGCTGAACCGCGCACCCCACAGCGACAGCCAGTTGGGGTCATACGTCAGCGCCAGCGCACTGTTCTCGTCGATCAATGAACGCACGGCCTGGGCACTATAGAAAATGTCGGAATAGCTGACGATGCAAGGGCCTTCCGACAGCCAGGACTGCGCGCACGCCAGCGACGACACCATGTTGGTATCGGCCCAATCCGGGTTGTGAAACTCGTGCAAGCCGCGATCCGCCAGGGCCTGGCGCCGATACCCCGTCACGATGCCGATCTCGTCCACGCCCGCCTCGCGCAATGCCGCCAGTTGGCGATCCAGCAAGGTGACGCCTTTGATCTGGGTCAGGCATTTGGGCTGTTCGGCCGTCATGTCGCCCATGCGGCTGCCGCGTCCCGCCGCCAGGATGATTGCTTTCATTCGAATATCCTTTTCAGACCTTGCACGTCCAGGGCGTCCGGCGACGCTTCGCGTTCGGGATGCCACATCCAACCCTCCCAACGCAGCGTGTCATGCGCAATGGCTTCCAGCACGCCGTCAGGCGCGTGGGCCACGGGCCGGAATCCTGCGGGGCAACGCTCGGGCGCCCAGGCATGAAAGCTGTTGACCTCGCCGCTGCGTTCGCCAATGAGTGCATGCCGCGTTCGTACATGACCGTGCATGCCGACGAGGCTGACGCCCGCGCGTTCGCACATCAGCTGCATGCCGCGGCACACACCGAGCGTGGGCACATCATGGCGCTCGGCCCAATCCAGCAGCGCCCGCTCGGTACTGTCGCGCAAGGGCGTTTGCCCGATGTCGTCGCCGCCGCTCACGATCAGGCCGTTCAGTTTCCAATTGGCGCAGAACGCCACGACGGCTTCGGCGCCTAGATTCGGGATGGGCAGCCAGGGCGTACCCGGCAGCGCTCGCGCCATCAGGCTCGCCCATTCCTGCGACAGCGCATCGCGCGGCTCGGCATAGCCCACGGCTTGCACGATCCGCATCGAGATGCCGATACGACGTTCATTTGTCATGGAGCGCCCGCAGGATTTTTTCCGCGCAATTCAATTCAGCGCTACCCGCCGCCACCAGGCGCGAATACAGCTGGTCGCCGCAGCCGATCGCCGCAGGCAAACCGAATTCCGCGCAACGGATCGCCATATGTGAATTAGCGCCGCCAAAGCGGGTGATTAATGCGGCCGGCCGTTGCGTGAAGATCCAATCGAACCCAGGGTCCGCGTTTTCGATGCAAATGATCTTGCCTTCGATGTTGGCGTGCGCCGACATTTGCGCGGTCAGTTCGATGATGCTTGCCGACGCCGCGCCCGTGCCGACAAAATTCGGGACGCTGCGATTCAGCGTGGCCACGTAAATATCCTGCACGCCAGAGATGATGTGGGCAAGCTTGAATGCGTGCGCCGATTCCGACTGAAGCCGCGCGTTGGCGGCAAGCAGCTGGTAATGCCGGTCTATATGATCCATCGGCGGTTGCGTCAGGCTGTTCTGAATGGCGTTCCAGTCAAGATAGGCCAGGTCATCGCGCGACAGGCCGACCTGTTCGCCCCAGGCAATCAGCAACGAGAGCGCGTCGGAAAGCACCTTGGTGAACATGAACTTGACTGACTCGCGCGCGGCGATCGCGGTGCGCGCGTAGTCACAGAGCTGATCCGCGTCCAGCACGTCCAGCCCGGATTCTTTCAACAGCGCATTCAGCGCGTCTCGTTCCGCAACATCCAGGTGGAATGCCGGGGCGGACACCTCATGCAGCAACGGTGCTTCGTTATCGAAAAGATCGTCTCGTTCGTCGTAGCGCAACGAGGTGATCTCGTAGGTGCCCGGACGCAGGTGCCCATAACGCGCCAGAAACACATCGCGCGGCAGCTTGCCAAGACAGACCTGGGCATACTCGCCAACGATGTTGGCGGTGACGGTGTGAATGCTGCGTTTGAACGCGTCCAGGCGCGCCTGCGTCAAGGCGCCTCGGCGAACCGCGGAACGCATCAGCGCTTCCGCGATGAATGCATGGCGGGCTGCAATGGCGAAGGGCAGCACGCCCTGCTGGCGGCACGCATTCATCAGGCGGCTGGCGTTGGCTAGCGCAGTGCGCGCGCAAGCCTGATGCCGCGACGGTGACGCGGTTTGCGCCAGGCGCTCGGCGCTTTGCAGCGCCTGCGTCAAGGTCGACGCCGCGCCCGGCGCGACGGCTTGCCGCGTCAGCGCCGCAAGCGCCGCGCGATAGTCTTGCCGTTGCGCGTCATCCAGCACTGACCCATAGCGCGCGTTGAAGTCCTCGTCGAAACAGAAGTCCAGACAGGTGGGAACGACATCGAATTCCACCTTGTCATGGAATTCCGGGTTGTCGCGCAGCCGCGTCAGCCATGCGTTCACCAATTTGGCGCCGACGTCGTCACTGATCGCGGCGGGTAAAAATGAATTGAAGCTCAGGCGCACATCGATATAGGGATGCCCATTGATCTGCACCATCAGTTCGGCGTCGTGCAGTGGGCGGTAACCCATCGTGGCGCGCGCCTTGTGCCACGTCGCGCGCGTGATCATTTCGCGGTACAGCGATGCGGACAAGGGTTTGGGCGTGGTGCCGATCAGCTCGGCAGGATTCCAGTCCGGCATGATGGCAAGTATCGTCGTGTCGCCCACGATGCCGTCGCGCGGCAAGGAGCAATCCCGCACAAAGGCTTCCACGAAGGCCAGTTGCCGCTCTACGCGGCGTTCGGTAACGGGGTGCCATTGCCCCGCCATCGACATGCGTCTGACCTGAAAAAGGTATAGCTGTCCGTCGCGGCTCAAGCCGAATTCGATGTCCAGCGCGGCGCATTGGCACAACGATTCCAGCTCACGCGCCAGTTCAAGAAAGCGCGCGACACGGGAAGATCGCAGATATTCCGCCGCAGTATGGCGATAGACGAACAGCCCTTTATTGATGGCGCTGCCGCCCGTCACCGTGTCCGTGCGGCCGCTCTCATCATCGAAGTCGATGCAGTAGTAGGGCGTCCCGTGCACCATGTCATACGTCATGATCACGCCGTTCACCGCGACGTCGCTGATCATCGGTTGCACCAGGACCTGGTCTCGCGAATCGCCCGTCATTGATTGCGCTACGCGGTCGATGGCATTGGCGACGGCGTCCGGGTTGGATCCGTCCACATCCAGCAGGCTCAGGAACGCGCCGGCCATGGAATGACGCGCGCCGTCTTCGATCAATGCGCTGCTGCGCACGGCGAGCGGCGTCCCGGCAAACTTTTCCAGCACGCGCGCGATGACCGCAGTACGCCGGACCCGCCATTCCTTCAGGGTAAAGAACAGGAAGTCCGGCACGCGCGCATGTTGCAGCATCGCTTGCAGCCGCTGGAGCGTTTCCGCCTTGGTGCCGAACGCGAACAAGGACCGTGGGCTGGTGGTGGAGAGCGGGCGTTCAACCATCTTCAGCACCCTTCGAAGCGAGAGACAGCAAGGCCAGGTGTTTGAGCACCGGGTGAATGACGTAATAGGGGGCCGTGCCGGCAGCGGCCTGTTGCGGTTCGCCTTGGAATTGGCCAGAAGCGGCATATTCCTGAAGCACCCGGGCAAGCAGGTCCGCGCGTATCGCGGCGTCGTACACGCTGTCCACGTCAATGTGCGCAGGGGGGACGGGGTACTGCCGGCGTGCCACGACAGGACCTGTGTCGATATGCTTGTCCAGCAGCAAAGCGGAAACGGCCGGCGGATCGCCGTTGAGCAGGGCGTAATACAGCGTCGTGCTGCCCCGGTAGTCCGGCAGCCACCCGGAATGCATATGCAGGAAGACCGGTCCTGAAGCCAACACGTGGTCTGCCACGATTTGCCCGCCGTAACCGGAATAGATCACCGTATCGGCCTGGCAGCTGGCGATGGCCTGCACCACTTGCGCGCTATTCACGTCGGGTGTGTCCACGTGGATGACGGGGATGCCGGCGCGTGCGCAGGTGGCTGGCACCGATTCGCCCAGGTCTGGCGCTACCAGGTCAGGCAAGGACAGCCGCGTACTGGCGCGTGGCGCCGAGGCCTTCTCGGGCGGCGCCAGCAGGATGACCGCGCCGGGCAGAAGATCGCGCGCGACCAGGGTTTGCAGATAGGCTTGTGACCGTGCCGTATGCGCGGCCAGCATGATGACCTTGTCGAGCCTCATGTCGATGCCTCTTGCAGCTTGCGCTGCAACGCGTCCACGTGGCGCCGCTCTGCGTGCACCAGTTCGCGCAGCGTTTCGCGTTGCCCGGGAGGCAGCGTCGCTTGATAGGCCGTCAGCGTGTCCAGGCATTTCAACAGGCCATTTAGGTATTGCAGCCCACTCGTCAGTGCATAGGCTTGGTCCAGGCAACGGGCCAATTGCAGGTACAGATTCAGATCGTGGTAGTCCTGCGGATCCACGGGGCGCCAATTGGCGTTGTATTCGCCGTGGACGCGCTTGGTCACTTCGAATCGTTGCAGCAGGCGATTCAATGTATTGATGGCGTCATCGGGGGTGGCGCTGGCCAGTCCGGCCAGCGTATCGCGCAGCAGCGCACCCGTTGGACTTTCCGCTGGCGTATCGGCAGGCCGCGACGCCGCGTCTGTTGCCATCGCCGCGTCGCGCTGGAGCCTCCACGCCTCAAGGAAGCTTGCGCCGTGATAGGGCGTGTACGAATAGCTGTTGCGCACCTCGAGCAAATCGCCGGTGGCATAGGGATAGCGCGGGGTTTGTGCGGCGCTCATCGTGAACCTGCCTGCGCCTGCGCGAGCGTGCGGCGCGCCAGTTCGGCAATGTCCGGGCATTCGCCGGACGACACAATCGTCAGATCCGGATTGGCGGGGCGGGGAAACGGAATATCCACGCCGACCACATTGCGTTGCGTGCCCGCCTTTGCGGCGCGGTACAGCCCTTTGGTGTCACGCAGCGCCAGGGCGTTCATGTCAGCGTCCATGAATATCTCGAAGTAACGGCTGAACCGGGTGCGATTGGCCTCGCGCATATCGGGAAACAGCGACAGGATGCAGCACACGACATTGATGCCTTGCCGATCCAGCATCTGACAGAGCGCGACCAGGCGCTCGGCATTCAGCCGGCGGCCCGCGACCGTATAGGCGTCATCACTGCGATCGTGCGCGAAGACTTCGCGCACTTCGTCGCCATCGAGCAGCACGGTGTTCGGTTCGATGCGCCGCCATTGTTCCGCCATCTCGCGGCCCAGCGTGGTCTTGCCCGAACCGGATAAACCCACCAGCCAAATCACCATGTCAGATCTCTGTAGTGAGGAGTTTGTCCACGTTGAGCAGGGTTTGCGCTGCTACATGCGACGAGAAACCGTGATGCGGCGCGAAGTACAGGCTGCGCAACGTGCGCCGCGCATGCTGTTGGAGCGTCCAGGTTGCTTCGTCGGCCAGCAGGGCGGCAAGCGCGTTGTCATCAACGTTCACGTTGACCAGATGCCGGCGGATGCTGATGTCGGGGGAATCGTCACCCGTCAGATGATCGTCCGCGGCGCCGGGTACGTTCAGCAGCACCATGCGCTTATCGGCATAGATGCCGGCCAGGGGCGGGCCGCCATAATCGAACAGCATGACGTCCGCCAACTGGTACAGCGGCAGATTGTCTTCGGCGTCCGTGATGATCCGCGTGAGGTTCAACCGGTTCAGCGCGGCAATACGCAGGGGCTCGGCTGACGGCGTCAGCGGATGCACTTTCACGATGACGTTGTAGCGATCCGTCAGCGCGCCGATTTCTTCGTCAAAGTGGCCAAGGGACGAGAGGGCGCCCTGGGTGGGCAGCCAGACAACCGTGGGCTTGGCGGGGTCGCAGCCCTGTGCCTCTGCCAAGGCCTTGCGGTCGATCTTTTCGTTGAAGTACCGGTCGAAGCGCGGATAGCCCATCTGCACGATGACGGCGTCACAGGCTTGTGAGAAGTTCACCGCGTGGTAGGGGCCGAAACAAAGGACGACGTCATACAGCCGATTCCAGCTGGACAGGTTCCAGCCCGATTTCCCGGCGGCATACATGAAACGGATATTGATTTCAGCAAGACGCTTGATCAGCGGCTGGCCGTCGTCCGACACCGGGTGGTTGGACACCAGGCAGCGGTAGGCCTGGCCCGCATCCAGCAAGGCCCGCGTGGTGGTGACATTGCAATTCCACCGCGCCAGATCCGCCGCAGTCGGCAAGCCCGCCTTGCCGTGCAGCACGACGTCGAAGCTGCCCTCGGGCATCAGATCCCACACACAGCCGTAGTGGTTGAGCAATTCTTTCGAATGCACCAGAAAGGCGATGCGGTCGATGACGGTGGCGGTGTGGGGCGGGGCGGGGGCACGGGGCGGCCGGGCGTGGAACAAGTTGGCATGGCGCCCGAATAGCGCGCTGGTGTCCGCGCCGATTCGATCGCCAAGCTGATTCAGCGCGGCATCGTGCTGCCCGGGTAACGCGCTGACCAAGGCGTGCTGCGCGGTCAGATCCGCATGCAGAGCGGCGATGTCGTCACGTGCGCGTGCGCCCTGCGTATCCGAGGCCCGTAATTGATCGGCCAACGCGCTTAGCTGGCTGGACAGGTCGTGGATACGCAGGTCCAGCGCGTCCAACCTGCTGGTCGTTTGAGCCAGACCTACGAGCTTGTTTCGAAGCACGCGAAGATAGTGCAAGGCGCTCATAGGGTGTGGACAATTAAGAGGAGCCACTGCCGCAGTGGTATTTTTTGCGGAGTATAGCGCGGTCAATCCGTGAAATGTCAGCGGAAGGCATCACGAAAGCTGCCGATGACAGCGGCTTTCATAGAGATGTAAGAAAATCCGCGAGGATGTGTGCTGACCGCTCGCCGCCCGCGTGGGTCAGTCGCGGTCTTGCCCGGCTTCGTAGATGTAGCGGAACACGTCCACGGCACCATGCGCGGATGCCGGGGCAGACGGATCGTCTAGCAGCGAAATAGCGCAATCCAGGCCCGCCAGGCGGACTTCTTCGCGCGAATGGGCGAGCAGCAAGGTGCTGTGCTCAAACGGCGACAAGGGTTGGGCAGGGTTGGCGACGGGCAACACCAGGCCGGGGAACAACGGGCGGATGACCTCGGGGCGGGCCAGGCGCAGCGCGCGTTTCAACACTACCGGGATCTCGGCCCGCGTGGCAAAGTCGCGCCGTGTCGTTGACAGGTTGCCGACGTGGCGGCGGTACTTCACAACGCGGGTATCGAAGATGCCAAGCCGGTAGCCCTGACCCGCGGCGCGCAGCCAGTAGTCATAGTCCTGCAACTGGATCAGACCCTCGTGAAAGGGGCCGACCGAGTCGACCACGGCGCGGTGCATGGTGGCCGACGGCGCGCAGAAATAGTTGTCGTCGAAGTACAGGCTCGTAAAAACCGCCTGATGACGGCGCGTGTCGAAAAATACGGGGTATCGCGCATCTTCAAGCGTAACGCCTTGCTCGTCGATCAGCGTGGGCCGGGAAAAAACGATGTCCCAATGCCCGGACGACAGAATCTCCACCTGGTGCGCAAGGCGGTCGGGCGTGCAGAGGTCGTCGCCGCCCATGAGCGCAATGATGTCGCCCTGTGCAACGCCCAGCGCGGCGTTCGACGCTGCGCTGGGCCCCTTGTTGGTTTGGCGGATCAGCGTGATGCGGTCGCCAAACTGCTGAGCGATCAAGTCGGCGGTGCCGTCCGTCGAGCCGTCGTCCACCACGATGGCCTGCACGTGCGGATAGCGTTGTGACAACACGCTATCAATGGCTTGCACCGCCAGCTTCCCCTGATTGAAAACAGGGATGATCACCGAGACAAGGGGAGTGTTCATGCCGGTGCCGGATCAGCCCATGAACGTCTTGATGTGGGCAATGACCTCATCCACGGACGAGAACGGCATTTGCGGCCAGATCGGCAAAGACAGGGTCTGGGCAGCGGCCTGATTGGCCAGCGGCAGGCTGTCGGCCGGAATCTTCAGGTCAGCGTACGCGCCTTGCTGATGGGGGGCGATCGGGTAATGGATAAGGCAGGTAACGCCCTGTTGATTCAGATAGGCGGCCAGCTCGTCGCGCTTGCTCGTGCGGATGACATACAGGTGATAGACCGACGTGGCGCCGTCCACCGACTGCGGCGTGTGCAGGTCGGCGATGCCTTGCAGGCCTGCGGTGTAGCGATCGGCAATGGCGCGGCGGCGTTCATTGCCATGATCGAGCACGGGCAGCTTCAGGCGCAGGATGGCGGCTTGCAGTTCATCCAGGCGGGAGTTCACGCCGGCGACTTCATGGACATACTTCTTGGTCGAACCGTAGTTGCGCAACCGGCGCATGTCGTCGGCCAGCGCATCATCGTCGGTGACGATTGCGCCGCCGTCGCCCAGGGCGCCGAGGTTTTTGCTCGGGTAGAAGCTGAAGCCCGCGGCATGCCCCAGCGAGCCTGCACGCTTGCCCTTATAGAAGGCGCCATGCGCCTGGGCCGCGTCTTCCAGCACGAATAGGCCGAATTCCTTGGCGACGGCATTGATGCCATCCATGTCAGCCGGCGAGCCGTACAGGTGCACCGGCATGATGGCTTTGGTGCGCGGGGTCACGTGGTCGCGCAGCAGCGAGGCGTCGATGCCGTAGGTATTCAGGTCGATTTCCACGGGAATCGGCGTTGCGCCGGTCATGGAAACGGCGAGCCAGCTGGCGATGAACGTCTGCGACGGCACCAGGACTTCATCGCCCGGTCCGATCCCGCGTGCGCGCAGCGCCAGCGCCAGCGCATCCAGCCCATTGCCGACGCCGATGCAGTGCTTGACGCCGCAGTAGGCGGCGAATTCGTCTTCGAACGCCTTGAGCTCAGCACCCATAATGATGCTGCCGCTGTCCAGCACGCGCTTGAAGGCGTCCTGCAGGCCATTGCCCAGTTCGGCGTGGCCGGCATTGATATCAAAGAAAGAGATCATGATGGGTTTTTCTCGGCGACAACTTTCAGGAAGTCCGCGTAGTTGCGGATATAGTCGGATTCTTCGTAATGCATCGAGGCCAGCACCAAGCAGACCGCACCCGAAGAGAAGTTATTCAATTCGCGCCATACCAGGGACTTCATCAGCACGCCCTGGAACGGCCGATTGCAGGTAATGGTTTTCTTCTCGTAGCCGTTGTCCAGCAGCAGATCGAAGCTTCCGGAAATGCCAATAATCAGCTGTTGAAGATTGTAGTGCGCATGCCCGGCTCGCATTTCACCGCTGGGTACGTCGTACAGATAATAGACGCGCTGAATATCGAAGGGGACGTGCTTGTTTGCCTCGACAAATGTGAGGTTGCCCCGGGGGTCGGAAATCTTCGTAAGGTCGATGAGCTGAATGGCGTCATCAAGCGACTGCGAGGGTTTGGAATTCATGTCGTGTCTCTTATGTCTATAGCATCAGTGCTGTGTTGCTACGGTAAGGCCTATATCAGATCTAGAACGTTCTGCACGTTGATCGAATAATCATCATGCACGCTGTATTTGTCGTTGCGGACAAATGCGCGCGGGCCTGCGACGCTGGTAACGTTTGCCTGTGACACCCTGCCCAGCAACTCCCAAAGATAGAGTTGATGGCTGGGGTGATCCGAGGCCAGCACGATGACTTGTGTGCCCGGTTCGGTCCAAATTACATTGGTCAATTGCGCGCCGGTGGGGGCGATGATGATTTCGGCGTCGCGGAAAATCGATATTTGCGTCTGGACGTCCAGGCCATCCGTGCGAATAATTTCGAAACCCCGCGCCGCCAGCGCCGCTTCCAGTTCCTGCTGATTCGTCAGTTGCCGCAAACCGCCGCTGCGTCCCGCATAGATCTTGCGCTTATGCCTCGCGCCTAGCGAAGGAAAGCGTGCTTTGCATCGCGCGACCGCCGTACGGATCCGCGCCACATCAAGGCACGACTGCCGGCCTGCTTCACCGGCCTCGTACGAGTCCACGACCGAGGAGACGTCCGACGGCAGATAAAGCGAACCGACACGATACATGGTGTCGGACTCGACGGGAAGAATCGGCCGGCCCGCATCGTTCACAACGTTCAGCAACTGCAACATATTAGGATGCAGTTCGCGTTCGACGATGTACGGCACATGCGCGGGCAGCCCGGCTTCTTCCGCCAGGATCATGCGCGGCAATGTCTCGGCCACAAAGTGGAAGTAGTTATTCGAATACTCGTGCATGATGCTGATGCCCGCGTCCACCCAGTTGGCGGGCTTCAGCTGGAAATTCAGAATCAGGTTGTCAGCGGGCGACAGGCTTGCGCGGTGATACTTCACTGCGGCGTCCTTCACATTCTGGAACGCCGCTACTTCGTCATGAATGAAGCGTTCTCCTGCCGCGATATAGCGCGTGCCGCCCAGGGCCAATACGTTATGCAGCAACGCCACATACGGCACACCAGGGTAGGACCCAAGCGGCTCGGAAACGCCTACGACATTGCGTTGCGCCGCCTGGTAGATCAGCTCGGCGTCTTCCGGTTTGCTCAGCAGATTCTGCACGCTGCCTGCGGGCAGTTCCAACGTGGCGCGAACGCTTTCCGTCGATACGACGGGCGCCGCCAGCTGCCGCGACAGTGCCGCGGTATCGTGATAATCAAACGGGCCTCTGACGGCAGAGCGTTTCTCTCGCGCGCCCGTCAACAGATAGTGCGTGAAAGGCGTGCCGGCCCATTGCGCCACATCGGGGTTGCGCATCAGATACCACTCGGGGTCGAACGCCGGGCCCGGACGGTATCCGGCCGGTTCGCCGATCAGCACGAAATGGCTCAGGGGATCACGCGGATATTTCTGCACTTCCGGATATTGAGCCTGATACCAGGCCGTATCGAAATACGGGTTCGGATTGCAGCCGTTGCGGGCGCCCGTCTTCATGAAATGCGCGAGCGCGCCGCCCTGCTTTAATCGGCTCAGGGGATATTTGCGCGCGTACCACTGCCCATCGAAATAGGCGCAGGGGCTACGGCCTTCCTTGGCGCCCGAGTCGATGTAGTGAACCAGGGGATTAAGGCCGGCATTCGCAACGTCCGGGTTCTGCCGCAAATACCAGTCAGTGTGAAACAGCGGGCTAGGATTCAGATTCAGTTCCACACCCTTGGCCAGATAATGCGCCACCGGATTTTTCACGTCTTCCAGGCCAGGGGCCTGCGTGCGGTACCAATCCGCGTCGAACAGATCCGCAATGGCCGGGCCATTGACTCTGGCCGCCAGCTTATTAAAGCAGCGACGGGCAATCCCCTTCATTTTTTGCGGTATTGGCATGATCATCTAGACGATGCAAACGCGCCGAGACGCGTGGGTCAGTGTTTACGGCTCAATAGCCGAAATAGGCTTGGGTCACTTCCTGCGGCGGACCATCCATCTTGATACGTCCATGCTCCAGCCACAATACGCGGTTGCAGGTATGACAGATCAAATCCTTGGAATGGCTGGCGATAACCAGGATGCTGGTGGACGCCACCAGTTCATTCAGGCGCTGCTCGGCGCGTGCCTTGAATCCTTCGTCGCCCACGGAAAGCCATTCGTCCATCAACAGGATCTCGGGCCGGATCACCGTGGACACCGAGAACGCCAGGCGCAAGTGCATACCCGCCGAATAGGTGCGGATAGGCATGTCGATAAAATCACCGAGCTCGGAAAACTCAATGATTTCTTCGACTTTCTGTTTGATAGATGCGCGATCCAGACCAAGCAGCGCGCCACGCAGGAAAATATTTTCCCGGCCGGTGGATTCAGCGTCGATACCGAACCCGATATCGATCAGCGATCCGATCTCGCCGTCGATCTGGGCCGTGCCGCTGGAGGGGGCATAAACCCCGCTAAGCACGCGCAGCAGTGTACTTTTACCTGCGCCATTATGGCCGAGCAGCCCGACGCGATCCCCGTCTTTCAGATGGAAGCTCAGGTTTTCCAACGCCCGGATCACGACGCGTCCGGATTGGTCAGCACTGATTTGACCGCCCGTTGCGACTTGGAAAAGGCGCTTTTTCAACGAGCGCGCGCTGGCGTTGTAGATAGGAAAGTCGACACATACCTGGTCGAATTTGATAGTTGCCATGGTAGCCAGAATCTGTGAGAAAAGAGCTTAGAGCCAGTAGGCGATGCGGCGCCGATAGCGGCCATAAAGCATCAAGGTAATAAGCCAGCCAACCACCGCCAGCGCCAGCGAGGCCAACCAGTTCTGGGCGTCCGGCGCGTATCCGAGCAGGGGGTCGCGCACGATTTCCAGCAGGTGATAGAACGGATTCATCGTGAGCATATAGGTGCCGGCGCGCTCGGGTAGCAGGCTGGGCAGCCACATGATCGGCGTGAGGTAGAAAATCACCTGCATCAGGCTGGACACGATTTGCGGAATATCGCGATAGCGCGCGCACAGCACGCCGAGCAACAGCGATATCCACGTCAGGTTGACCAGCAGCAACAGGAAACCGGG